>CAIZKT010000207.1:0-14770 GCA_903933565.1 uncultured Victivallales bacterium
ACCGAGATCTACACCAGGACGTACACTCTTTCCCTACACGACGTCTTCCGATCTGCCGTCTACGATCAGCCCGCCCTGGCCGCAAAGCTCCGGCGCCACCGCGTCGGCCTCTTCTCCCCCTGCGACATCCAGAAGGTCCTGCCCACCGGCAACCGCAGCTTCATCGAGGCCGAAACGCGCCGCCTGGTCGAGACCTTCCGCGGCGGCCTTATCGCCAAGAACTACGGCGATCTGCACGGTATCGGCGTCCAGCCCGAATGGGACCAGTGGGCCTACGAGGCCTTCGTGCAGGCGGGGGCGGCACCGGCCCGCTGACCATGGAGGGCGAAGCTCCTGCTGAGCCGCTGCGACCCGCGCGAGCGGCTGTCGATGGTCTGGATGGCTGGCTGTGGCCCGGTCCTGCAGTGACCGCGATGCAGGCGCTTGTGGCCTGGCCTGGCCCCGCGGCCGTCTGGAGCGACTGAGGCCGGGGTCAACTGGCGGCGGCTGCGCCTTCGACGGCGAAGGCAATTACACGGGACTGCTCGGCGAAGGAGACCACCTCAACGCCGCCCCGGGTCAGTTCGCCGAGGATCTCGTCACAGGCCCGACGGCGGCGCGTATCGGCGGAATCGGGCTCCCGAACCACGAACAGCATACGGTCAGGCATAGCGCGCATCGTCTGCAGTCGGTGCACCCGGCTAAGCCAGGCGTCTCCGTGGTCGCGGATCTCGGTGGGCTCGTCCTGACCCAGATTCAGCGGACGAATGGCCCGGACTGCCCGCTGGTTCACCAGGTAGACGAAGGGCATGCGGACATGGAAGTCGTCGTTCCCCAGACGGCTTTCGCGGTAGAATCGCAGAAGGTCATGCGAATGCAGGACTTCCTGCAGCGCTTGGCGCATCCGCGCCTCCTGGTACTCGTGCGTTAGGGCAAACTGCCTTTCCACCAGGTCGGCGTAAAGCGCGTCGAGAGTGGCCTGCGGGTCGTGGGACAGGGCCGTGCCGACTCCGCTGAGGCGGAATAGAGTCTCGCGCGGACGTGTAAGCTCCTGGAACAGGGCGCGGTGAACCTCCGGGGCGACCACCAACGGCAGATCGCCCTCGCGGCCGGCCGGCGTCAACTCGCGCCCAAGACGCTCGAGCTCCTGCACGAGACGGGCACGGCCTTCGGAGAACACCGCCGGATCGAGTTCTGGCCAGAAGTCCGTCACGCGCTTCCGGTGGCTGGTGTCCACCCGGAACAGGAACAGCCCCTCTGTGGCACAGCTCAGGACCACACCGATGTTGGCGAATTCCTCGGTTTCCGGGTAAGGCCGGAACCGGACTGCCGCATAGTTGCAGGCAACACGCGTTGTCATGGCCAGTCACCTCCCCTGGAACGCGGCGACATCCCGCGCGCGAGCCAGGCACTCACGAACCCTCTCACCCAGTACAGGCAGCCATCCTCCGCCTGACAGAGGAAGGGCTGCGTCAGCCCCTGCTCGGAGCGTCGCCATATCTGCACGATGGAGACGCTATCGGCCATTACAGCTCCCCGTGGAACGCCCGGGCCAAGGCGGCGGACATGAGGGTGTCGAGGGCCTCGATGGCAGCTTGGCGCGCGGCATCGGCAGCGCGGACGCGGGCTGCGAGGTCCGCAAAGCGGCGCTGGGCGTCGACGGGGGGCACGGGAACTGGAATGGCCGCCAGCTTGCCGATCCCCAGCGTCCGGTTGCGGCCGGCAGCACCTGGCGAGGCGGCGCGGATGGCAGCCATCCCCTCGTCCGTGAGGAAGTACCGGCAGAGGAACTCCGGCGTCGCCTGCGTCCGATCAACCAGGCAGGTGATGAAGCGGTGCGAGCCGTACCGCCCTTCGTCCTCGGGCTGGACCACGGCAATGGCGCCTTCCCAGGCAAAGACATTGCTGAGCAATAGATCGCCGGGCTCGATGTGGAAGATGCGTTTGCCGCCCAGCTCGGCGCCGAGGATGGGGGGCTTGTGGAACGTCCCCTTGCCGAAGGACCGGATGCCGAGCTCGGGATACCACGTCTCTGGATCCACCTCGACGGCGCGGCGGACGATGGGGGCCACCTCTGAGAGCAGGCGGCGCGGTGCGCCCTTGGCCAGCTCCTCGACCTGTCGCAACAGAAGGGCTTCGCGCTCCGAAGCCGCTTCCTCGCTCAGCCGCCTCGCCTCCTCGACGCGGCGGGCAACCTGATCGAGCAAGGCCACAATGCGGCGCTGCTCGGACAGCGGCGGGAGAGGAATCGACACGTTCTGGAACTGGTGGGGCCTGACGGCCGCGTAGCCGGTGGTACCCTTTGCGCCATCGGCAAGATCACGCCCGATCAGGTTACCAGAGAATACCCAGCGTAGCCATCCGATGTCCACCTTGGCCTTGTCAGGGTCGAACAGGAAGAAATGGCTCGTGCATAGGGCGCCCTCACCTTCAGAAGGAACAACCCCGATGGCGCCCTTCTTGCCCCATATCTCCGACAGGATTATCTGACCCGCTCTGGCAATCTGGTGCCGCTTCATCTTCACTGAGGTACCCGCGACCGATCCCGCGGGTACGGCACCTTTACCGTAGAGACGGACGGAGAGTTTGGGATAGTCCCTATCTTCAAGACTCGTCACGTATTCGCGGTTGACCGCAAGAATGTCTCCCAGCGGCACCAATGGCCACGGCGCGCTCATGGCTGGCCTCCGTCCCGAATGGCCGAAGTCAGCGGCTCATAGCGGTAGACGCCTGGGCTCTCCTGGACTCCGAAGCCGATGCGGCGGCGGGCTTCGTCCTCGGGCGGGGCCGTGAGTTCTCGCAGGGCCTCGAAGACGAGGCGGAACTGGGCATCGTAGCGCTGCTCCAGTTCGTCGAGTTTGAGCGCCAGGTCGGCATGCGAGGCCAGTAGCTCGCGCAGGCGGACGAAGGCGCGCATGATGGCGATGTTGACCTGTACGGCCCGCTCACTGCGCAGCACGCTGGACAGCATGGCCACGCCCTGCTCGGTGAAGGCGTGAGGTCGGTAACGTCGGCCGCCGCGGCCCTCGTTTGAGGTCACAATTTGTGACCTCAAAGTCGCAACTTCATCTGGCGCAAGTTGAAACATGAAATCAGCAGGGAAGCGCGAGAGATTCCGTGCCACCGCCTGATTCAGGACTTTTGGCGCTACGCCATAGAGCGCCGCCAGGTCGGAGTCGAGCATGACCTTCTGGCCGCGGATGAAAAGGATGGCGCGCGCGATACGCTCAAGCGCAACCACATCCGTATCCGGTGCTTGCGGTCCATCAGGGCTGCTGTCGGAGGCCGTTGCCACGCTGGTTCACTCCATCCCACTACCGTGGTTCGATCATCGCGCTTCCTCACACCTGGACAGGTTGCCGCCGGCCACTGAGGTATCTGGCAAACTGCCGGACCCACTCGCGCTGCTCTGGCGTGTCCGGGACACGCGCCCCCCGCGCCGCGGCCACCGTAGCGAACGCCGCATCCGGCGCAGTACCGGCCAGCACCAGCAGGCTGGCGGTCACCAGCGCCGAGCGCCCGATGCCTTGCCGGCAGTGCACGGCCACGTGGCGGCCGGCATCGAGGGCAGTGCGTGGCCCGTCGAGCACGCGGGCGCTGGTGCCCATGGACTGTGGCACGCCGCGGTCGGCGATGGGGAACGCAACCAAGTCGATCCCGTGCTGGCGGCATGCGCGCGCCTCGCCAGCCAGATCGAGTTCGGTCGCTTCGTCGTCGGTGAGCAGCGAAACCACCGTGTGAATCCCGCTGTCTTGCCAGGCCGCGGCCTCGTCCGCGAGCCAGTCGCCGCCCCGGGGACGGAGCACGATGGACAACGGGCCAGGCCAGGGGCCAGGGATGCGGTAGGTTGCGGTTCGGGGAGACATGACTCAGGTCTCCGGTTCTTTGGTCGGATCACCCACGTTCTGCTGTGTCCGCGTCCTCGGCGGCGCCGGCCGCCGCCGGTTCCAGCAGTTCCTGGATCTCCTCCATCAGCACGAGGATGCGCTGCTCCTTGGCGGCGACGTCGGCCGCGATGGCGCTTGGGCTCCGGTGCTCGACCGTAGTCCGGGCGGTCGGGTTCGTGGCGGAGAGGTCGTAGTTGCGGGCCACGATCTCCGCCACCGGGACGATCCAGGAGCGCTCCGAGACGGCGCGGCCGCGGGCCTTCTCCAGGCAGTCGGGCAGGTCGTTCTCGGGCACCGGCCGTTGCGTCTTGGTCAGGCTGAAGCCGACGGCCTGCACGTCGTAGTACCAGATCTCCCGCGTGCCCACGGGGTTGCCGGCGGCGTCCATCTGGCGGTCGAAGAAGAGCAGATCCGTCTTGGGGCCGGTGCCGCTGGCGACGGCGTTGGCAAAGACGCCAGCCGGGAGACTTATGATCGTGTGCAGGTTGAACTGCTCCAGAAGCTCCTTCTTGGCCTGGACGTAGGCGCTGTCGTTGGCCTTGAACAGCACGCCTTCATCGATGACCATGCCGACGCGGCCGTTGCGCTTGACCTTGCGCATGATGTGCTGCAGGAAGGTAATCGAAGTGGCCTTCGACGGGTACGGAAAGTTGGCGGTGACGCTGTCGTGCTCGGTGCCGCCAAAGGGCGGGTTGGTGAGGATCACGTCAAAGCGGTCCTTCTCGGTGAACTTGCGCACGTCGTCGGCCAGGGTATTGCGGCGCAATAGGTTCGACGAGAAGACGCCGTGCAGGACCATATTCATGCAGCCGAGGAGATAGGGCAGTCCCTTCTTCTCCTGGCCGAAGAAGGTGGATTCCTGGAGCCGGCGGTTGTCGCTGGGCAGAATGCGGTCACCGAGAGCGGCGCGCAGGTAGCGGTCGGCCTCGACCAGGAAGCCGGCCGAACCCATGGCCGGGTCGTAGACCGTTTCGGTGAGCTTGGGGTCGACCATGCGGACGACGAACTCGATGACTGGTCGCGGGGTGTAGAACTCGCCGCCCATGCCGCCCTCGCGCCCGAGTTTGGCGAGCATGGATTCGTAGAGGTGCGACAGAGTGTGAACGTCCTCGGCCGAATCGAAGGCAATCCCTTGGATGGCGTCGATGGCATCGCGGAGGATGGCGCCGTCCTTGAGCATCTTGGCGGGCGCATCCATGAACAGGGCCGCGACCACCGAGCGGGCGCTGTCCCCCTTGAGCGAGCGGAGGTAGGGGAAGAGCTTGGCATCGAGAAAGGTCAGCAGATCGCGGCCGGTGAGGCGACGCTCCGGGTTCGTCCAGGCCGACCAGCGGTACTCGGGAGCCAGGATCGGGGCGACCTCGTGGCCATCGAAGGCCGCCTCGGCGGCATGCCGGTCCTCCATCTCCTCCAGGCACTTCAGGAACAGCAGCCAGGAGATCTGTTCGACGTAGTCCAGCAGGCTATTGGTGTTGTCGTCCTGGCGCAGGACCTTGCAGGCCTTCCAGAACTGCGTGTTGAGGGTTTCGCGGGACATCGGCTCAGGCGGCCTCCTCGCTATACAGGCGGCGGATCATCTCGTCCAGAGCGCGGCGGAGTTCGGGCACGCCGCCGAAGGCCTTGGCCACGCGGCGCAGGTCGCTACGGAACGGCGCCAACGTGAAGACCTGGGAATCGGCCACTTCCAGAATGCCGCCGTAGCGGTACTTGTCGAGCAGAGCCAGGAGGACCGCCCGCGCCTCGGTATCGAAGCTCTCCAGGAACTCGCGGTGCAGGGTGAAGAGGGCATTGGCACGCTCCTCGCGACTGTGCAACTCCGCGCCGAAGCCGATGTGGGCCAGCAGATCGAAGGAATCTGCGTCAGGCCGTTGGAGGATGGCCCGGAGAATGTCCACGTGCACCATGCGGGACTCCAGCTCAGCCAGCAACGGGTCGCGGCGCCGTCGGTCGGTCCAGGCCTCCTGCAAGTCGATCATGGAATGACAGGCCTTCAGGACCTCGGCGCGGACCTTCTTGAGATAGTCCTCGGGGGTGACCAAGGTGCCGTCGGCGTCACGCTCCTCGTACGTATCGTCCGCAACCTGCACGTCGAGGCCAGTGATCCGGATGAGCAGGTGTGGTTGCTCCTTGGCCGGCTTCAGAGAGAAGTCGATAGCATGGGGGGATGAACAGGGCTCGATGGCGACCGTCATCTGGCAGCCGAGAAAGCCATGGGCGCCAGCCGACAGAACGATGTTTCCTGTGCCTACCGCGGTGAAACGGTAGTCGCCGCCGTCGGTCGTCAGGCAGTCGGTCACCTCGTTCGGGCCGACCTGGAGGCAGACACGGGCTCCCGCGATGGGCTCCCCGGTGCCGGCGGCGCGGACGACGCCCTCGACCACCGAGGTGTACGGCGGGCCGGTCTGGGCGCCGCCGTCCCCCGGCTCCTGGGGTTTGTCCCAGTCGTCGAAGAGGCGGCTGGCATCGGTATAGTCGATGACCCGGAACCAGTACTTGCCGGTGTCCGGGCAGAGCCGCGAGCCGCGGCCCACGATCTGCTTGAAGGTGACCACAGAGCCGATGGGTTTCATGAAGACGATGTTACGGACGCTCGGGGCGTCGACACCCGTTGTAAGGAGGTCAACCGTGGTGGCGACCACCGGCACCTGCTTCTCGGTGTCCTGGAAGCGTTCCAGAAGGGCCTTGCCCGTCGCGCCCTCCTCCGAGACGATACGCACGGCGTAGTCCGGCAACCCCAGGTCCGCGTTCAGACGGTTCAGCTCTTCGGTGACCCTGAGCGCGTGGTCCATGTCCGCGCAGAACACCATGGTCTTCTCCATGCGACCGTAGGTGCGCATGAGCTTGGCGAGGTGCTCGCAGAGCTTCCGCACGTGATCCGGCATGGTCACGGCCTTCTCGAAGTCCGGCAGGTTATACCGGTCCCGGAGCTCAGCACCAGGAGGGACCTCGAGCTCGGCTCCGTCCTGCACTGCCGCAGCCACATCCAGGCCGTGCTGGGTGTGATAGGTGATCCAGCGATGCACCTTGTAGGTGGCCAGGAAGCCGTCGTCGATGCCCTGCCCGAGCGAGTAGACGAAGGTCGGCTTGCCGAAGTAGCGGTAGGTGTCGATGTTCTCGGTCCGCCTGGGGGTGGCGGTCATACCCAGATGAACGGCCCCGTCGAAGTGCTTCAGGATCGCATTCCAGGTGCCAAAGCCGGACCGGTGGCATTCGTCGATCACGATGAGATCGAAGAAGTCGCGCGGATAGCGCTCGTACAGCCGGTCGCCGTGCAGGCCGGAGTACAGGGCCTGGTAGATGCTGAAGTAGACGGTCCGGTTCATCGGGGCCTGGCCCTCGGCGATCGTCTCGCGCTCCTTGCCAAAGGGCTCGAAGGTGTTGTAGGCCTGGTCACGGAGCACATTGCGGTCGGCGAGGAACAGCACGCGGGGGCGGTCGTCGCCGCCCTTGCGGTTCCAGCGGGCGTGCCAGAGCTTCCACGCGGCCTGGAAGGCGATCAGCGTCTTCCCCGTACCGGTGGCCAGGTTGATCAGGATGCGGGTTTGACCCTGGAGAATAGCCTCGATGACACCGTTGACCGCGACCTCCTGGTAGTAGCGCGGCGTCTTGCCTCCCGCCGTGCAGTACGGCACCAAGAGCGGGTTGGCCGCTGGTGAGGCGGCCAGCGACTTCGCGGCGCACAAGCGCTGCCACAGTTCCTCCGGTGAAGGGAAGGCGACGAGCGACCGCTGGCGGTTGGTGGTAAAATCCCATTCCTCGATGCCATGGCCGTTCGTCGAGTAGGCGAAAGAGAGGCCAAGCGTCTGGGCGTAATCCTTGGCCTGCTGGAGGCCAGCCCCAGGCTCGAGGTCTTCGGCTTTAGCCTCAACCACCGCGATCGACAGCGACTCCGCGTAGCGCAGAAGAAAGTCCGCCTTCTTGGCCTTGCGGCGCTTGTGGCCGTCCCCTACCAGCACGACCTGACCATCGGTGAAGAAGTGCTGCTCTGCGAGACGCCAGACAGGATCGCCCCAGCCGGCCTGCTTGAGGGCTGGAGTGACGTATACGCGGCATGTGTCGGCTTCGTTCATGGCACCTATACTGGCTCCCCCTACGACGCGGCCGGGCCAAAGTCGGTTGCTGGGTTCAGCTTCCCCAGCCACCCGTGTTCTCTGCGTTCCTCCGAGTTTCCCACCTCTGCGGCAATCCTACTGTAGCGTATGGTAGCGACCAGGCAACATGGTGGCAGCGGGGAAGGGCGCCCGCTCCCTTGTCGAGGAGGCCCGGCCGCGCTATCCTGTCTGGCCGCGGAACCAGACGACAGCGACCATGTAATCACCGCTCCCTGTCTCGCGTTGCCTCTTGACCGGTGCCAGCAACGTGGAGTATACCATGGCCAATGCAGGCGCGGTGGCCGTGGCCTTCGCGACGGTCGCATATCGGACCACGACGGCCGAAGCGGCGACACCCGAGGTAGCCGGCACCCCGCCGCACTGGGAGTGGTCCGGCTGGGGCGGCGGCTTCTTCTGGAGTTGCGCCTGGAATCCGGCGGACCGTCGCGTCCTCTACCTGGGCGGGGACGTCGCCGACGCTTACCGTTCACTCGTGTTACGTTACGATCCCACGACCCGCGACCTCTGGGCTGGAGGCGTCGGTGTGTTTCGTTAGCGGCAGTAGAGTGTGAACTGGCGTGAGGCGGAACAGACACGGCAGACAGGACAAAAGGAGAAGACCATGAAACGGCTAGGATTACGGCGGTGCTCTCACCGGCTCTCTGCGGCAGCGGCGCTGCTGCTTCTCGCGGCGGGCCTGGCCCGCGCCGAGCCGCTCGTTCTCTACCTTGCCCCGAACGGCTCGGATGCCTGGTCGGGACGCTTGGCCGCGCCGACCGCGGACCAGAAGGATGGCCCGTTCGCTACCCTCGAACGGGCCCGCGACGAAATCCGCCGTCTCAAGCAGGGCGCCGGCCTGCCTGCTGACGGCGTCGCCGTGGCCCTGCGCGGTGGCAGCTACTTCCGCGGCGAGGCGCTGGGGTTGGGCGAAGCGGACTCGGGCACGGCGACGGCGCCCATCGTCTACACGGCGTATGGCGATGAAGAGGTCCGGTTGAGCGCCGGCAAGGCCATCCGCGGCTTCGTGCCGGTCGCCGATCCGGCCATCCTCGAACGCCTCCCGGCTGAGGCGCGGGGGAAGGTCCTGCAGACCAGCCTGTCAGCGCAGGGCATCACCGACTTCGGCGTGATCGGGTTGCAGACCCGCCAGGCGTCGCTGGCCGCGCTGGAGCTGTATTTCGACGGCAAGCCCATGACCCTGGCCCGCTGGCCGAACACTGGCTTTGCGAAGGTCGCCGGCGCTCCCAAGGGCGAAAAGGGCGACCAGTTCGCCTACGCCGACGAGCGCCCGGCGCGCTGGCTCGCCGAAACCGATGCCCGCGGCAATGGCTACTGGGACTTCGACTGGGCCTCCTCCCATGTCGCCTTCGCCGCCATCGATACGGCCAAGCGCACCATCACCACCAAGCCCCCCCACGCTAACTACGGCTATCGCAAAGGCGGACGCTTCTACGCCTACAACCTGCTGTGCGAGATCGACCAGCCCGGCGAATGGTACTTGGACCGCGGCACGGGCCTGCTCTACTTCTGGCCACCCGCCGACCCTGCCAAGGCGCTCATCGAGGTGTCGCTGGGGCCGGGCTTCCTGACCCTGGACAAGCTGTCCTTCGTCACCTTCCGCAAGCTGATTCTGCAGGGGTGCCGCGGCGAAGCGGTCACTATCCGCGGCGGCGCCCACGTCCAACTCATCGGCTGCACCCTCCGCAACCTCGGCACCCGTGCGATCACGATCACGGGCGGCACCGACCACCGCATCGCCGGCTGTGACCTCTATGACATCAACGAAGGCGCCATCTCCTGCTCCGCCGGCGAGCGCAAGACCCTGACCCCGGCCAACCACGTCATCGAGAACTGCCTCTTCACCCGGATCGGGCGCTGGCAGCGCACCTACACTCCCGCCGTGAGCCTGACCACCGTCGGCTGCCGGGTCGCCAACAACCTCATGTACGACATCGCGCACTCCGTCCTGCTCTTCAGCGGCAACGATAACCTCATCGAGTACAACGAGGTCCACAGCATGGGCTACGAGGGCGGCGAGATGGGCGCCTTCTACTGCGGCCGCAACTGGACGCTGAGCGGCAACATCCTACGCTACAATTACCTCCATGACATCTACAATCCCTGCCCGCAACGTAACCGCGCCTTCATGCTCGACGACGGCGCCGCTGGCATCACGATGATCGGCAACCTGATCGTGCGCGTCGCCGAAGGCATCAGCCTGAGCGGCATCAACAACGCCATCGACAATAACCTCTTCGTGGACTGCTATCCGGCGATCGGCTGCTGGGGCGGCGCGGCGGCCTTTCCACCCTTCGACCCCAAGGCGGGCCATAACCCGACCATGTGGCCACCGCTGCAGGAACTCGCCCTCGACCAGCCGCCGTGGAGTGTGCGCTTCCCGGAGATGCTGCCCCTGCGCGAGGCCATCCGGACCGGCGGTCCCGTGCCGCCCGAGTGCCGCGCCCGGATCACCCGCAACATTGTCTGGCAGGGCGACCCGGCCTGGGCCGGCTTCCACATGACCCAGGACAAGGCCGCCTGGGTGATCGCTGACAACCTCGTCGGCGAGGATCCGCTGTTCGTGGATGCTGCCAAGGGCGATTACCGACTGCGGCCCGAATCGCCGGCGCTCAAGCTCGGCTTCAAGCCCATTCCGGTCGAGAAGATCGGGCTCTACGCCAGTTCCGAGCGCGCCTCCTGGCCGGTGCGGCACGAGGTGCGCCAGGACGTCTGCCGCGACTACGTCTACGCGCCGCCCCCGGCCCCGCCGCGTCCAACCGTGCCGCCCCTGCGCGTCCCGCGCCTGGTCGCCGCGCCGACCCTCGATGGCGCGCTCGGTGAGGGCGAATGGCCTGGGCCTGGCGTGGCGTTGGAGCAGGATGCGGCTGGCGATGTGGTCTTCAGCCCCAGCCGGGCCTGGCTGGGTTGGGACGACCAGGCACTGTATGTGGCCTTCAGCAACCCGGTGAACGGCACCAATCCCCTGGCGCTCGACACCGCCTGGGGCAAGTCCGAAGCGGTCGAGGTGGCCTGGCGTCAGGCGGATACGAAAGGCGCGCCAATCCTGGTGCTGCGCGGCTATGCCAAGGGCGCGTTCGAGAGCAGCAACGAGGCTGGGGCAAACCCGGAGCTCGCGCGGCGGGCGACGGCCGGAGTGACCTTCGCCGCCAAGGCGGTCAACGCCAGCCTGTGGACCTGCGAATGGCGTATCCCCTTCGCCGCGCTCGGGGTCGAACCGAAGGTCGGGCGCAGCCTCAGCGCCAACTTCACGGTGCGCAAAGTCGCCGACAACCTTTGGGTCATGTGGGTCGCCACCGGCGGTCGCTCCTGGGAACTCGACCGGGCTGGCCGACTGGAGTTGGTCGAGACCCCGAAGTAGGCACGGTAATCCCGGCACGCCGGGCGAGGACAGCCTCGCCCGGGCCAAATCCCCAGCGTCAACTCCTGAGTTTCTCACCCACGAAAGCGAGGTCCGCGTGACTACCAGCGCCAAACCGCAACCCCAGGCCGCCCCCGGCGGGCGGGGCATGACCGCCCCGGCCGCCCCACCGCAGACCCGGACGGAGCCGCCCCTGATCGCTAGCGCTGCCGAGCTCAAAGCGCGCCTCGGCAGCCAGTTGCACATCACCCGGCCGGACTATGTGGTGTTCGTGCCGGAGGTCAGTGGCGACCAGGTCAGCGACACCGGCAATGAGCATTTTCTGGTCTTCGACGGGCCGGACGGCTCGCTGCTGGCGGTGTGGACCCAGAGTTCCATGGAATGCTACTCACCCACCTTGCCGGCGGACCAGCACATCGCCTTCTCCCGCAGCACCGACGAGGGCGTCACCTGGAGCCCGGCGCGCGTCATTGCCGGTCCGCAGAAAGCAGGGCAGGGGCACATGGCGAGCTGGGGCTACCCACTGGTCAGCCGCTCTGGCCGCATCTACGTGCTCTATAACCAGCATATCGGCAAGCACGACACCTTCTACCACCACACCGGCTGGGTGCATGGCATCTACAGCGACGACGTCGGGCAGACCTGGTCCCCGCCCGAGAATGTCCCCGTGGCCCGCAGCTGCAACGACAACCCTGACCTCAGCTTTCCGCCCAACATGCTCTGCTGGCAGAAGCCGCTGCGCCTGGGCGCCGCGGGCAAGTACCTCGCCGGTTTCACCCGCTGGACCAGCAACGCGGTGCGGACAAATCCCACCAAAGACTGGCGCTCGCACGACGCTCGCGTCGAGTTCATGCGCTTCGAGAATGTCGACGCGAACCCCACCCCGAAAGACCTGCAGATCCGCTGGTTTGCCGCCAACGAACAGGCGCTCACGGTGCCCTTCCCGGGGAACCCCGAGACCAGCGCCTGCCAGGAGCCAGCCATCGTGAAGCTTCCCGACGGCCGGCTCTTTGTCGTCATGCGCACGGCTTCGGGCAGCCCCTTCTGGTCGCTCAGTGCTGATGCGGGCGAGACCTGGACCCAGCCCCGGCGGTTGCTGCGTCGCGACGGCGGCGAGCCGGTCCTGCACCCGCTCTCGCCCTGCCCGATCTACGACGTCGGCGGCAATACGGCCGGCAGCGGCCGCTATGCCCTGTTCATCCACAACCACGACGGCCACTACGGCGCCTACGGCCCACCCGACTGCAGCTACCACCGCCGCCCGATCCACCTCGTGCCTGGGACCTTCCAGCCCGGCGCCGAGCAGCCGGTGTGGTTCGGCGAACCGCAGTTCTTCATGGACCACGATGGCGTCGGACTCGGCCTGCCTGGCACCCGCGGCCGGGTCGATCTGGCGCTTTACTCCAGCTTCACCGTCCGCCAGGGCCGCGCCGTGCTCTGGTACCCGGAACGCAAGTTCTTCCTCCTGGGTCGCACCCTCGGCGCCGAGTGGTTCGCGTGAGGGCGGAAGTGAGCCGCGACCAGGCTGCCGGAATCTTGGGCCTACCCCAGGGCGCAAGTCAGCTCCGTAGGTGGTGACTACTCAGGTCCTAGGGTTCCAGGTTCAGGGTTCAGGAAACGGCGAGACGGCGAGACGGGGAAACGGCGACTGGAGGAGAAGGAGACGGAGAGGGAAACGGCGGAGAGAAAAACAGGGTTCTGACCGCCGCGGCGGTTCAGCCGGGCCCCCGGCTGCGGCCGGACATAGCGGAATGAGACTTGCCGCCGCGGTTCCCCTTCCGATCCGGCCGGTACGCGGCGGATCGCCTGGAGGGCGGCCCTGCGTGGCCGCCGCGGCGCCGACGCAGCGGCGCCCTCCAACGCCCGTTGTCCGCGGCGGCGGACGAAGGGCGGAAGGGGAAGCGCCTTGGGTCATACGAGGTTGCGGCAAACCTCATCCAAGGGTTTTCCTGGAGTCTCAGACCAGGATACGGCGCCATCCCGAGGTTTGGCGGGCAAGTACAGGGGCGGCTTTGCCGAGTCGGCACGCCGCCGTCTGGGTAGAGCGCCCCGCCGGACAGCGGGGCTGCGGCGGCGATGTGCCCGGCCGGGCGAATTGACCTGGAACCCAGGGGTTAGGCCCGCTACATTTGGACGAGATGCGTCGCGTTGCGCAAGAGGCTACACCCATGCTATGCAGATCTATGCCACCGCGGGTTGGGAAGTTCCGCCCTGTGCGGGCCTGCCGGTGCGAAGTTGCCCTGCTGGGGGCGCTGCTTGCCCTGCTGCTCAGCGGCTGCGACTTTCTCCCTCTGACCGATGAACAGTTCGTGAAGAATAAGATGCGCGAGCATGCCGAGGCGGTGACCGCGCGGGACTGGCGGACCGCGGCCGCCTTCTACGACTTGAACGTGAAGTGGCAACGAGATGTGGTGGTGAGGACGCCGAAGGAGTTGCTGGAGTTTCAGGAAATGCAGAAGCAGCAGCGGGGCACCGTGACGCTGCAGGGGTCTCAACGGGCAACCGTGACCTTGCAGGGGCGGGACGCGGCGAAGGGTTTCCTGGCATCCTTGAACGAGATGACCCAGATGGACGAGTTCTTCATCATCGTCAACAGCACCAGTAAACTGAGCCCTGACCTGATCGAGGCGAAGGTGACGATGCAGGCGCACCTGGTGCTGTCGAGTGCCGAACTGAATTTCTCAAACCGCTTCTGGGATGCGCGGATGGGGTGGGTGAAGCGCGGCCCCGGGAAGTGGCAGATCGCCTACATCATCGAGACGACCGACCGCAGGAGCGGCACGTTCAGCCGCATCTGAGGGCAGGAACGTCTAGCCTTTGCTTTCCCCGCTCCCGCTCCCGTTCCCATTCCCGTCCCCACCGCCGAAAAGTCGCCGCAAAAGGTTTGCCTTGGCAGGCTCTGGCGGTGGCGGTGACGGCGGCGTAAGCGCGAGCTCGGTTTCACCGGCCAGGAGCCGCTGGTTGATTTCCTGCGTTTGCGTCTCGGGGGAGAGAGCGCCGTCGGTGGGCGAGGCTTTCCTGACGACCCTGTCCTCGCCCTCGCTGAGCTTGAGAACGGTGTGGCCGATGTCGACGCGATCACCGAGGTGTAGTCTGATGCGATGGGAAATGCGCTTACCGTTCACGAAAGTGCCGTGGCGGCTGCCCAGGTCTTCAATGGAGATGGCATCTCCCTTGCGGTAAATCTCGGCGTGCGCCCGGGAGCAGGCCTTATCGAACAGCATGATACCTGTATCGGGACAGCGACCGACCCGGTTGACGCCTTCCTTGATGGCGAAAACCTCTTCGGAGTTATTGCCGTGCGTGCATACCAGCCTGGGCATTGGCGCACTCCTGAGCGTGGTGCGGATGATAAACCCATACAAACAGCTAACTATCTAAATGATAGCCTGAGTATGCGGGGAAAGCAAAGGCAGCTGCCAAGAACGGGCGCA
>CAIZKT010000208.1:0-6421 GCA_903933565.1 uncultured Victivallales bacterium
CGCCCGGAACGCCCCTTTGGGGCTGAATACCACGGCCCATCCTTATTGCACAGGTCGAGATATAGTGTGGTTGTTATCGCCCCCGGTGTGGGGGTTTGTGGTTGTTTCGGCGGTGTACCAAGAAACGCCAGAAGAAGCGTTTTGAGGCTAAAAGTGGTAGCGGCTCCCAGAACCGTACATCGGCTAACCAGGCTATCGCAAAGATTCTCTCACGACTACCGCAAGTGACCTAATTGCAGCATTTTACGGTCGATTTACTCCGCTCATTCCTCCGCCGGACTGGTAGCGGTTTTTCGCAGCAACTGGTACACATTTGTGGACCAGTGGTTGTAATGTGCAGTGCCCCGCCCCGTTGGCAAGTCCGACGAGTTTGTCCGCCGCTCGACGACCTGGCACCCTGTGCTGCAACCGGGGCCATGCCGCGTACTGCCGCCCGCGCTTGCACGGTTGCGCCGTTGCGCCCATTCCCGCGAGAGCCACTTGCTCCCGCTCCCTTGCTCACCGCCGTGTGGCTCTGGCACTTGCTGCTGGGGGTCGGCGCAGACGGCCCGGCAGGTGGATCCGGGTCACGCTTGGCTGATGTGCTCGCGCAGGAGGCGGTCGAGTTCGGAGGCGAGGTACAGGGGCAACGACACCAGCGTGTAGGTCAGCTTCCGCGTGCCGTTCATGCCGCCAACTGCCGTCGTGAACGCCCCCACCGAGGGCTTGTCCAGGTTGAGCCGCACAGCCAGGTTTCGCCCTTTTTCGGTCAGGAAGACCTGAAGCGACTTCAGACTGCCCGACGTACCGGCTCGCACCTCTACCGGAACTACCCGATCCTGGTGCGCCCAGAGGTAGTCCACCTCGGCATTGGCGTTCTTCGCTTCGCGGTGCCAGTAGTACAGGGTGCGCTCCTCGAACGCTGGCCCCAGACTGCGGAGTTCCTGCCCGACGAATTGTTCCGCCAGTCCGCCTTCCAGCACGGTCAGCAGCGCCGTTGTCTCCGGCAGGCTCAGGCCGCACAGGTTGTTGCACAGCCCGATGTCGAGCAGGAGAGGTTTGAAGTGGCCTTCCGACGCCTCCGCACCCAGCGGTACACCGTTGGCTGACGTGTGCCGTACCAGCGTGATGATGCGGCTCAGTTCCAGCAACTCCAGCGCTGTCCGCAGTGGGCCGGAACGTTCCTCACGAGTGATGTTCACGTACTGCACTTTGCGCCCAAGATTGCGCGGGATGTAGCGCAACACCTGGCGCATGTTCCGCTGCTGGGCACGGGTCCCGTACTTGGCGAAGTCGTCCTGCAACGTGGTGATAAGCGAAGCCAGCCTGCGTTGCGCTTCCAACAGTTCATGCCCTTCCGCGTACTTCGCCACGACAGCGGGCATGCCGCCGACGAAGTAGTACAGGCGCAACAGGTCTCGCAGTTTGCCGTCAACCGCGTCGCCGATCTCATCTCCGAGATGGTAGTTGCGCAGGTGTTCCGCCAGAGCCGACTCGCCCAGAGCTACTAGGAACTCATGGAAGGTGAGAGGATGCAGGTGCAGATACTCGATACGCCCCACCGGAACCGAGTGCTTGAACTCACGAAGCGCGAAGTCCAGCAGTGACCCAGCCGCGACCACATGGAGGTCAGGTATCTCCTCGCGGAAGTAGCGCAGGCAGGCGATGGCTTTCGGGCAGGCCTGCACTTCGTCCAGGAAGAGCAGGGTCCGCCCCGGCAGCAGTGGCTGGCTGAAGTACAGACTCAGTTCCTGCGCGATCCGCCGGGCCTCGAAGCGGTTGAAGAGGGTGTGCAGATCGTCCCTCTGCTCCAAGTTCACCGTCAGAACGGACTCAAAGCACTGTCGTCCGAACGCCTCGACCAGATAGGTCTTGCCGACCTGGCGTGCGCCACGCACGATCAGCGGCATCCTGTCGGGTCGGTCCTTCCAGGCGGCAAGATCATTTTCGGCCAGCCGCTTCATGGTATCACCATTGGATTATAGCATACATGATGACTTAACATGGTAGTATTCTAACAGTATGGTCCATAAAAGCAAGGTTCATAAGCGTGGAATTCAGTCCGCCGACGTAACTACTCAGGTAGGGAGGGTTCAGGGTTCAGGGTTCAGGGTTCAGGCCGCCGCGGCGGATCAGGCTAAGATGGCAGAACTCGTGCATTGGAAAAGCCGTTTCCAGAGTCCTAAAGCTATTGGCGCAACCGTCTGTGAGGGAGAACAACGAAGCCCCTGGCGGCTCCCCTCGTGCATTTCCTGAACCCTGAACCCTGGGACCTGAGTAGTTACCCGCCGACAGGGATGCCGCTGCACTCGTTCTCCGAGAGGCGACCGCCGCCGCCCTCGGTCGCGGTAGATCGGTCTCGGCAGTGACGGTCAGTGGCCTGGTCCGCCTGGTTTGGGCTTTGCCGGTCTGTACCACGAGGCGGCTAGCTCAAGCCCGAAGCGCACCCGCTTCAGGTTCAGTTGCGTGTCTCTGGGTTCGGCGGGTTTCAGATCGCGCTCGTAGATGGAGGTCCGGCACCAGTCCAGGTCATCCCGAATACACAGCGCGAAGACCTTCCGTCTCACCTTCAGCAGCGTGATAAGGTCTCGTTCGCAATCCCGGCGCTGCAACGACGGTCTAGGTTATCCATCAGCCAGCGGTAATCCACGTACCCGCACAGTGAGCAGAAGATGTTCGGGTAGTAGTAGAGCGCCTCGAACAACTCATTGAGCCACGGCAAGCCCATGTGGCCCGCGATCAGGGGCAGTTCCGGGAACGCGGCAGCGATGCCGTCGAGCATGGACGGTCGCATGTTCGTTGGCCCGAGTGACTGCGCCGGTGTCATCTCCTCTCGCCGGTTCTTGAGGATGATGCCGACGTGGAAGAGGATCGGCATCCGCAGCACAGCAGCACGCTCGTAGATCGGGAGGTAGGCGGGATCATCGTAAGGCAATCGTGGCCGGATGGCCTTCAGCCCCACGAAGCCCTGATCCTTCATGCGGTCGATCTGTCCGGGGTCGGCCTCGAAGTCGATACAACCGAACGGAATGAACAGGCCGGGATAGCGCCGCGCAACCTCCAGGATTTCCTTGTCCGAAGCCAGATCCTTGAGGGCGGAACCCTGGTAATAGGAGACGTGCATGAGCCAGACCTGTTCAATCTGGCCCGATTCGGCCACGCGATCCAAGCCTTGCGGGTCGCGCCAGAGGTGGGCATGCGTATCGATGATCTTCATGGCGTCCTCGCCTCCTCGCTACAATCAGCCGAACGGCCCGCGTCAATCGCCCTGCATGACGACGGCGCGTCGCTTGGGGTTCTTCGCCCTGGATTCGAGGTTCAAGCAGACGGCTACGGACTCGGTTCGTCTGTCGGTCAGTTCCACTCCGCTGGCGGCGTAACGAAGCGTCCTTCGGCACCCGCCAGCGGCAGCGCCTTCCACGGGCCAAGGACGGGCTTCTTCTTGCCGCTGCGAATGATGTCGGCGGAGTACATCGTCGTGTCCAAGCCATGGTAGATCGTGACCCTGGCCACTTCCTTGCGCTTCGGATGCTCGCTTGGGGCCATGCTCAGCGCCTCCCGCGCCTGCTCGGGGGACACGGGGCTGAACGCCATAGCCGAAGGGTTCCGGCACCTGGGCTACAAAGACGACCGCGAGGTGAACCCCACCGAGCGGACCGTCTATAATGCGCTCTACGCCTACTGCCAGGAGAGGGTGCGGCAAGGGAAGCCAATGGCGCTTTGAAGCCCTAGCGGACAACGGCCACCCGCTAGTCCCCGTCCAACACCTCACGCACCTTGCGGGCCAGATCGTGCCTTGAGAACGGCTTGGGAAGGAACTGCATGCCTTCCTTCAAGGTGCCACGATGCAGCATCACGTCGGCGGTGTACCCGGACATGAACATGCACTTCAGCTTGGGATGTTTTGCAACGAGAATCCCGGCCAGGTCCGGTCCGTTCATGCCAGGCATGATCACGTCGGTGATGAGCAGGTGGATAGGGCCGTTATGCGCGCCCGCCAGGCTCAGTGCCTCTTCTGGCGTTGCCGCCGCCAACACGGTGTAGCCCAGGGCTTCGAGGAACAGCCGTGACGTGACACGGACGGACTTCTCGTCCTCGGCCAGCAGGATGGTCTCCGTGCCACGGGGCAGTCTCTCTGGGGTCACGACAACCGGTCCTGCGTCGGCCTCCGAGGTTGCTCGTGGCAGGTAGATGCCGAAGGTTGTCCCCTTCCCCTCCTCGCTCTGGACCTCGATGTGCCCGTGGTTCTGCTCGACGATCCCGTACACAGTGGCAAGCCCTAGGCCAGTCCCCTTGCCCACCTCCTTGGTGGTATAGAACGGCTCGAAGATATGGGCAAGCACGTCTTTGCCCATGCCGCAGCCGCAGTCGCTGACCGCCAGCCTCACATACTCACCGGGAATCGTCTCCGCGTGCGTGGAACAGTAGGCATCGTCAAGCGTCGTCTTTGCGGTCTCGATGACGACCTCGCCCACTCCGGCGATGGCGTCACGGGCGTTGATACAGAGGTTCACCAGGATCTGGTCGAGTTGGCCGGGATCGATCTTGACCGGCCACAGATGCGTGCCCGGCATCCAGTTCACGGCAATGTCCTCGCCCAACAGGTGCCGCAGCATCTTGAGCATACCCCCCAAGGCGTCGTTCAGGTCCAGCACCTTCGGCGCGATGATTTGCTTGCGGGCGAAAGCGAGGAGCTGTTTGGTGATGTCCGCCGAGCGTTGGGCATCGCGGGTGATCTCGTCCAGGTAGCCGCGAACGGGGTGCTCTGGCGGCACCTCATCCCGGCACAGCTCGACGTAGTTCATGATCCCCATGAGCAGGTTGTTGAAGTCATGGGCCACCCCACCCGCCAGCCGTCCCACGGACTCCAGCTTCTGGGACTGCACGAACTGCGCCCGCAGGACCTCATGCGCCGCCTCGGCATCCAGCCGTTCCATTTCGATGGCGGCGCGCACAGCCACCAGCCTCAACGTGGTTTCGGCCAACGAGCGGTCCGCCATCGGGCGTCGCCCGATGACCGCAATCAGGCCGATCGGCTGGCCGGTATGGCTCCACAGGGTCACCCCGACGTAACTCTCCGCTCGCAGGTCCAGAAGCACCTGGTCGCGCGGGAAGAATTGGCACACGCTGGCGGGGAAGCAGCAGACTGCCTTGCCCACGACGTCGCCACAGGGTGTGTCTTTCAGGGCATAGGTCACGTTGTCCTCAAACTTGCCGTCGCACCAGACCGCCATCGTCCGGGCGGTCAAGCCATCCCCGACCAGCCGGTCGATGCAGACGAAGTCCATGCCAAGGCTCTGGGCCAGGTAGCGGGCCAAGGCGCCGAAAAACGGTTCGCCCGCCTTTCCGCTGCTGGTCTGCGCCAGATAGACGAGAACACTCTCCAGCCGCTTGCGCTCAGTGATGTCCAGCGTTGCGCCGACGTACCGGATGAGTTTGCCGTCGGGGTCGAAGTATGGAATTGCGCGGTCATGCACCCACCGCACGCTGCCATCGGGTCGCACGATCCGGTGCTCCAACTCGTAGGGTGAACTGCTTTGGATGGCGGCGGTGAAGGCCTGGTGGAGCGGAGCGGCATCGTCAGGATGGATGCTCTTTGCGAGCATGACCTCATACGCGGGTGATGGTCCGGCAGGATCGAGCCCGTAAATGCGGTATTCCTCCTCAGACCAAACAGTTGTCTTGGTATCGGTAACGTACTCAAACGTGCCCACGTGCGCGATCTTCTGCCCCTCGGACAAGATGCCCCTCAACCTCTCCAAGGCCCCCTCTGCCCGCTTGCGCTCGGTGATGTCGTCGAAGGTAGTGCAGACCTGATAGGGTGTTGCCTCGCCTGGCCTGAACTCGGGAACCGCCGTGATGTTGATCCACCGGTAGTCTTCCTCCTCCGGATGGAAAACGCCCATCACGACATTTCGGACAATCTTCGCTGCTGCAAGAGCGACCATGGAGGGATGCGCATCCCCTGGAAAATCCGAGCCGTCCTCGTGGATGGATTTCCATCTGGAGTCCATGGAGGTCCTGCCTTGCATCTGGTCAAGCGACAAGCCCAGAAGCAGTTCAGCAGCATGGTTCGCAGCGACTATCTTCCCGTCGGCAGACTGATAAACCACCGCTTGTACCACGGTCTCGAACAACATCCGATACTTCGCTTCGCTCTCCCGCAGCGTCTCCTCTGCCCGCTTGCGCTCGGTGATGTCACTCAGCGTGACGTAGCTTACCGGCTCACCCTCGACATCCGGCGTGGTGGTGATGGCCAGCTGCACCCAGAGCTGGGTGCCGTCACTCTTGAGCATCCGCAGTTCGCACCCTTGCGGCCTACCGGTGCCGGAATCCTGCTTGCGGCAGAGGTAGTAGAGGTCCAGATCCTCCTTGAGGATGAACCGGGAGAGGGGGCCGCTGAGCAGCGTGCTACGAGCCACGCCCAACAGGGCGGCGGCAG
>CAIZKT010000209.1:0-3901 GCA_903933565.1 uncultured Victivallales bacterium
GCTGGCCGCCGTAGTGGCCAAGCACAACGCCTGGACCCAGGGCCGTAAGTTCCTGATGGTGCCCTTCCACATGATCGGCTGCCTGAACCTGGAGCAGGGCATCCTCGGGCGCTACGCCGAGTACGTGCGGCAGCTCCACCCGCAGGCGCCGGTGCCGGGAGTGTACCTGGCGCAGAGCCTGTTCGAGGATGCGGCGAGCCTGCGGCAGGGGCTGGGCGATGCGGCCTTCTTCGCCAAGCTGAATGCAGGGCTGGTGGCCACCGGCGGCGGCTGGGGAAAACTGGCGGCGGGCTGGGACGCGGCGAGCTTCGAGGCCGCCCTCGCGGCGCTCCCGGAGGACCCGCAGCGGGTGCGGCTGGTGGGCCGGCTGGTGCAGACCTTCTTCCGCGCTTACCACAACGTCGCCGCGGGCCAGCATGAGGCCTTCCTCGATCTCGACCGCGGCCTGGCGGTGATCGCGCAGCACGCCCAGGCGCTGGGCTACGATGGCCTGGTGCTTTTCCTCGATGAGCTGATCCTGTGGCTGGCCAGCAACGCGGCCGACCTGGGCTTCATCCACCGCGAAACGCAGAAGCTGGTGAAGCTGGTGGAGTCGCAGAATGCGTCGCGGCCCATCCCCATCATCAGCTTCGTGGCCCGGCAGCGCGACCTGCGCAAGCTCATCGGCGATACCGTGCCGGGGGCGCAGCAGGTGAACTACGCCGACTCGGTGGACTGGTCCGAGGGCCGTTTCGGGGTGATCCGGCTGGAGGACCGCAACCTGCCCGTGATCGCCAATCGGCGTATTTTGCAGCCCCGCAACGAGGCGGCCCGGCAAGAGATGGACACCGCCTTCGCCGCCACCGCCGCGATCCGCAAAGAGGTCATGGATACGCTGCTGGCCAACGAGTATGACCGCGGGGTGTTCCGCCTCATCTACCCCTTCAGCCCGGCGCTGATGGAGACCCTGGTGGCGGCCTCGGGCATGCTGCAGCGGGAACGCACGGCGCTGAAGGTGATGCTGCAGCTCCTGGTCGAGCAACGGGAGACGCTGCGGGTCGGGGACATCGTGCCGGTGGGCGACCTCTACGACGTGGTGGCGCAGGGCGACGAGGCCTTCAGCCAGGAGATGAAAGTCCACTTCGATAATGCCCGCAAACTCTACCACGAGAAGCTGCTGCCGGTGCTGGAATCCCGCCACAACGCCACGAGGGACGAGCTGCTGGCGCGCCCGGCGGGCGACCCGGCCCGGGTGAACTTCGTCAACGACGACCGGCTGCTGAAGACGCTGCTGCTGGCGGCGCTGGTGCCCGGCGTGTCGTCGCTGCGCAACCTGACCGCGGCCCGGCTGGCGGCGCTCAACCATGGCACCATCCGCTCGCCGATCCCCGGCCGGGAGACGGCCGCGGTCATGCAGCGCTGCCGGGATTGGGCCGCGCAGGTGGGTGAGCTGAAGATCGGCGACGACCCGGTGAACCCGGTGATCTCCCTGCAACTCAGCGGCGTCGACACGGAGTCGATCCTGAAGGCGGCCCAGCAGGAGGACAATCTCGGCAACCAGATCCGCATGGTCAAGGCCATCCTCTTCGAGGAGCTGGAGATCGCCGAGCCCGACGGGCTGTTCCTGACCTACGGCTTCCCCTGGCGCAACACCGAGCGCGAGTGCGAGTTCATCTACGGCAATGTGCGCACCCTGGGCGAGGTCTCCTTCGCGCCCTCGGGCTCGTCCTGGAAGGTGATCGTCGATTATCCCCTCGACGAGGATAACCGTACCACGCGCGACGACATCAGCCGGCTGCAGGTGTACCAGCAGGCCAACCCGAAGGGATGCGCACGCTGGTATGGCTGCCCGCCTTCTTCTCGGCGCCGGCCCGGCGCGACCTCAGCCAACTGGTGGTGATCGACCACGTGCTGGCCGGCGAGCGTTTCGAGAGCTATGCCCGCGCCCTGTCGCCCCAGGACCGCAGCACGGCCAAAACGCTGCTCGAGAATCAGTGCAGCGCCCTGCGCGAGCGGGTGCGGCAACACGTCGAGGCGGCCTACGGCGTGCGGGGTTCGCAGAGCACCGCGGTGGACGGAGCGCATTCGCTGGAGGACACCTTCCGCTCACTCATGCCGGGCCTGGCGCTGCAGCCGCCCGCGGCGAGTAACCTCAAAGGCGCCTTCCTGGGTTGCCTGAACCAGGCCCTGACCTTCGACTTCCCGGCGCACCCGGACTTTGCGGCCGAGATCAAGCCGACGCACCTGCGCAAGGTCGGCGAGGAGGTCATGCGGGCCGTGGCCGAGAAGGACGGGCGCATCCCGGTGGACAAGCCCCTGCGGCCGCTGCTGAAGGGGATCGCCGAGGCCCTGCAGCTGGGGGTCCAGGGCGAAACGCATTTCGTGCTCGGCCAGCATTGGCGGGAGCACTTCCACCGCAAGGCGCCGGCGGCCGGCGCAACGCTGACGGTGCAGGACCTGCGCCGCTGGCTCGATGACCCGCAGCCCATGGGCTTGCCGGCGGAGTGCGGGAACCTGGTGATCACGGTCTTCGCGGCGCAGACCAACCGCAGTTTCCACCGCCACGGCGCGCCGTTCGAGCCCTCCCTGGCCAACCTGCCGAGCGAGGTCGAGCTGAAGCTGCAGGCGCTGCCTCCCGAGGCCGCCTGGACCAGCGCGCGGGAACGCGCCGGGCACCTCTTCGGGTTGTCGCCCTCACCGCTCCTCAACGCCACCAACCTGGCCCGCCTGGCCAGCGAGGTGCAGGCGCAGGCCGCGGCCCACCAGGAGAAGTGCCGGGAGCTGCTCCAGCGCCTGGGGCAGATCCTGGCCGACCAGGAGATCGACCCCGCCACGGCGGACCGGCAGAAGACTGCGGCTGCCGTGGTGGAACTGCTGGGCGCCGTGCGCGGGGCCACGCCGGATGGGGTGGTCCAGGCCCTGGCCGGCTGTGAACCCCGCACCAGCGCCCCGGCGATGGGGACCTCGCTGGCGTCGGCCGCCGCCGTCGTCGCGGCCCTGGCGAACACCAAGTGGCAGCTCTTCGAGGCCATTCGGGCTCTGCAGGATGACCGGCAGGCCGCGGCACAGGCCATCCTGCAGCGCCTGGCCGAGGCGCTGCGCGCCGATGAACACGTGACCCCACTCGCGGCGGCGCTGGACACGGAGGCGGACAAGGCCATCCGCCTGCTGACGCCGCCCAAGCCGCCCAAGCCCCCGGACCCCAAGCATGAGACCAAGACAGACAGGAAGACGGTGGTAACGGGCGGGCGGCAGTCGCTCTCGGCGGAGGACGCGGAGAAGGAACTCAAACGCCTGCGCGAGGGCCTCAAGGCCGGGCAGACCGTGCGGGTCGATATCACCTGGACAATCGAGGGCTAGGCGCGGAGTGCCCGGGCCGGCCAATGACGAATGCCGAAGGACCAATGACGAAGGACCAAGTGGCAGGCCTGAAGGGCCGACAACATAACAGCCCAGGGCAAGGGCGTACCCGCCCGTCGCCCTGGGTCAACACCCCCCAAACGATCTTGCAGGCCTGAAGGGCCGACAACATAACAGCCCAGGGCAAGGGCGTACCCGCCCGTCGCCCTGGGTCCGGCGGCCTGAAGGGCCAGCGTTACCTTAGCCCAGGGCAAGGGCGTACCCGCCCGTCGCCCTGGGTCAACGACCGAAAAGAAGATCTTGCAGGCCTGAAGGGCCGACCACAACTCATGTCAGCAACCCTAACCCTACCCGCCTGCGGCCTCAGCCTCGGCGTGCTCCGGGCGCAGGTGCAGGCGATCCGCACCAAGGCGCCCACCGCCCGCGTCTTCGGCATTGCCTCGCCGCTGCGCTGGACCGGCCCGGCCGTCGAGGGTGCGCCGGGGAACCGCCTGGCAGTGTTCCAGTGCGACTCGCCGCTGCAGATGCGCCTGGCCCTGCAGCAGGCCGAGGCCGGCATGGA
>CAIZKT010000210.1:0-3533 GCA_903933565.1 uncultured Victivallales bacterium
CCGCCCGCGCCTGATGCCAGGCGCCTCTCCAGAAGACTTTCGCCTGAGGCCAGGCGCCTCTCCAGAAGACCGTGGAGATGCGGTGGGCTCCACCGCCCGCGCCTGGGGCCAGGCGCCTCTGCAGAAGACTTTCGCCTGGGGCCAGGCGCCTCTCCAGAAGACCGTGGCGATACGCCCCACCTCACCCCCGGCAGAGAGCTTCAAGCGCCTGCGCCGGGGCTTTCTCGAAGGCGGCCAGGAACGCCTCCCAGGCGACCGCATGGCGGTACAGCGCCAAGGCGGCCAGCTTCTTGGTGATGATGGCATCGCGGTAGGCTTGCAGCTCCGGCGCGGCGAGGCGCGCCAGAATCTGGTCGGCGCCCAGGAGATCGACCAGCACCTGCGGCACGTACGCCAGCACCACCCGGCGCACCAGTCCCGCGTCCGCCAGGATGCGGCTCAGGCTGCCCCGCAGGCGTTCCTGGAAGGCGAGCAGTCGTTCGCTGGTCTCCACCGAGAGCCGGTAGAGCGGCACCGTGGGATCGGCTGCGTGCAGATCGAGCAGCATCGCGGTTTCGGCGCAGGCGTTGGCACGGATGATGGCGAGCAGTTCGTGGACCAGCCGGAAGCGCGTCTGCGCGTCGTCGACCAGCAGGCGTTCGTAGTCTTCACCCAGCAGAAACGCAGTAAGCACTTCGGCTAGCGAGCTGGAGGTAACGCCGCCCTTATTGGCGGTGGAGTCTTTGATTTGCCGGATGGAACTCTCACGGGCGATGACCTCGCGGGCGCTGTCGTCGAAGAAGACATTGGCGCCCTCGACGATCAGGCGCAGAGCCGGGAAGTTGCGCAAGAAAGCGCGCACGTTGGCGAAGTTGAGGGTGTCCTTCTGCCCGCCGCAGGGGATGAAGGCACGCAGGGTGGCCTGGCGCAGGAACGCCTGGCTCTCCGGGGCCGTGAGGACATGGCTGTGGAAGAAGGCGCCATCCTCGACCAGGGTGCCGTCGGGCAGGGTGACGTTACGGTCTGTCCGGCGCACGAGGAAGCCGCGCGGCCCGAGCAGCGCCACGGGGAAGGCGGTGGAGTTAAGCCGCGGCAGAGTGTGGCGGCTGACTGCCAGGCGCAGCAGGGCCTCGCGGTTCAAGCCATCGGGGTCGAAGAGCACCGCCCCGCTGTCGATCAGCAGGCAGATACGGCCCTTGTAGCACTGCACCTGGTTGGCCCCCAGGTCGCCGTCAGGACCGCCGGTAATCATCAAGTCGAGGTCCTCTTCGCGGAGTTCGCAGCGCGCCGCCAGGGTACGGAAGCAGGCCATGATGCCGGTGGTGGTCATGCCGCTGGTCTCGATCGGGCCGCCCAGGGCGCCGATCACCGCCTCAGCGTCAGTCCACACGCCGAGGCTGTGGCCCTCGACCTGCACCTCCGTGCCGCTGGCGCCGCGGTCGATGAGCCCGAACACCTTGCCACCCGCCAAGATGCCATAGGTATCATGCGGCAGTCCGATGCTCTTGCCGGTCGTCAGGGTGCGCCAGTGCCGGTAGCCGCGTTCCCGGGCCCGCAAGGCCACCGCATCCATCAGCGCCGCCGTGCCTTCGTCCGGCCCGAAGAACACCATCTCAGGCTGACCCAGGTAGTCCACCACACTCGCGTCGGGCTGAATCAGGTCCATGATGCCCTCGCTGAAGTCGTGGATGGCTTCCAGCGCATCCCGGGCATGTTCCGGGTTTGGCACGATGACGCCTTTGGCGCCGCTCTCGGCGATGTCCTTGTGCTTGAGCCGCTGCGCCATGGGCCCCAGGGCGTAGTTCAGCAGATTGGCGGCATCGAGTTCATTCTCGTAATTCGCCGGGGTGACGCGCAGCAGCCGCAGGCCGCCGCGGGCGATGTCCTCAGCTCGCATGTGGGTGCCCAAAGCGTAGTGTCCAAGCACAAAGAAAACCCCGTAGACACGGGCCGGAAAGACGACCGGATCCAGCACGCCACTCTCGACCCGGTAGGCGTAGGAGCGCTTGTTCAGACGGTAGAAATTTGTCTTGAGCGTGTGGGTGATGATGCGGGTGGCAAAGCGCATGATCTCCAGGCCGGTCACATCGTCGGCAAACTGGATGGTGACGGCACGCTCGAAGCGCCGCAGGCGCTCCCGCAGATCAGTCGCGTCCAGATCCGCAGCGCGGGCGGGATTGAACTTGCCGTCGAAAAGGGCGAACAGCTCCTTGAGGCGCGGCAGATTCTGTCCCAGCGTCTCATGGATGAGTCGGCGGGTGTACTCGCTGTGATTGGCGTCGGTGATGCGCTTCGACAGCGCCTCGCGCAGCTCCTGCGAGCCGACCGACTCCATGAGCTGGCGGTCGGTCTCCAGGTCGCGGTAGATAAACTGGTGGACGAAGAAGGCAAGGTTCACCGCAAAAAGCATCTCGACAAAGGACAGCTCGCCGCGCAGAAAACTCTCATCAAAAGGATTCTCGCCAAGCGCCAGGAAGGCGCGCAGATCGCCCTCGACCGCCCGCTGGGCTGCCGCATCCAGCTTGCCCTTGACATAGAAGGCGCACACCGAGGCGACGCTGCCGCTGTCCGTACGGTAGGGTTCGCCGTAGGCGCGGTTGAGCTGAATGCCTCGTTCCGCCAGCAGATGCCGGATCACGGGCAGATAGCGTCGGGCGACGCTCTTGTGGAACATGATGCGGGTCTCGCCCGTGTCCGGCGCAGCACTGAACCCCAGCAAGCGGCTGACGCTGGCCCGCTGGATCTCGAGAAAACGCTGGTAGCGCTCTCCCGTCTCCTGCGGCACCGAAAAGCCAGAGGCGGGGCTGATGCAGGAGAAAGCGAAACGGCAGCCTCCCCCGGTAACCGCCGCCAACGGCGGACACTCCTCCGGTTTGATGATGTAGGTGGTGTAGCTCGTGTGCGCTGCGTAGTAGTACTCCCAGCGTCGGCGTTGCAGGCGCTCGCCGGCCACCACCTCCATGGCGGCGCGGTGGCTCTCGCAGGCCACGAGCACCTCGATGCCGTGCTGGCCGCTCGCCTCAAGGTAGGCCGCCTGTTGGTTGAGCCCGCGATGCCCTTTGGCCTCCCAGTCCAGGTTCGTCGCGATCGCCCGCAGCGCCGTGGTCAGAGCCGGCTTCGAGAGGGTGCGGAAGTAGTATGGCGGCAGGCCCAGATCCTGCAGCAGCACCGAGGCCGCGGCATCGATGCAGCTGGCGGTGAGCATGCCCTCCCCGGCAAGGTCCATCACGGTCTCGTAGAGCAGCGCCACCTTCAGCTCCTGCTGCTCTGCCAGGCGGGCGATCGACTTGGTATGATGCGCTGATCTCATCCGTAAGAACCTCCATGGTCCGCTGCATCGCCTTGGAGAGGCGCCTGGCCTCAGGCGCGGCGGTGGCGGCCCACCGCATCTCCACCAAACCGCGGTGGAGCCCACCGCATCTCCATCGGTCTTCTGGAGAGGCGCCTGGCCTCAGGCGCGGCGGTGGAGCCCACCGCATCTCCACCACACCACGGTGGCGGCCCACCGCATCTCCACCAAACCACGGTGGCGGCCCACCGCATCTCCACCAAAC
>CAIZKT010000211.1:0-9800 GCA_903933565.1 uncultured Victivallales bacterium
CGGCGGCACAAGGGGGGATACGGCGGAAGCCCCGGCAAAGCCGGTGCGGACCGCCGGCTCCAGGGCGTGGAGGTCGGCGGCACAAGGGGGGATACGGCGGGGACCGCCGGCTCCAGGGCGTGGAGGCTCGGCGGCTCACTTGCCAGGGGTGGCGGGCGTGGTGTCTGGAACCGCCGCGGACTCATTGGAGTGGACCACGCGCCAGGCGCCGTTCTGGCGCTGCCAGACCCAGGTTTCGGTCAGTGCTTCGACATAGATTGCGCCGGTCTTGCCGACGGATCTTGCGGTGCCGGTGGCGGTCCACACGGCGGCGTCGGGGCCGAGCACCGTGACGCGGGGCTTTTCCATGCTGGTCTTCATGGAGCTGAGGGTGCCGTAGATCGTGGTCAGGGTCTCGATGAGTTTCTGCTTGCCGTAGGGTTTCGAGTTGAAGAAGAAGATGGCGTCCGCGTCGTCCGTCAGGACCGCCAGCGCTTTCGCGGCGTCGAAGGTTTCCGCGGTACGCATGAGCGTGTTCATCTGTTCGCAGACGCTGGCGGCGACGCGCTCCTTCTCGGCGGCGGACAGCGCTGGTCGGACCTCGGCCCCGCGCAGGCTAACGAGCGCGCCCATGAGCAGGATCAGCAGCGAGCGCAGAATGCTCTTCAGCATCGCAAACTCCTTCCGAGTTGCACTTCGGGCCACGCTTCCACCCCGGCAAAAACCACGCGCGGTAATCTGGCGCCTTAGCGAGGGTTTGCCAGGCCAGCGGGTCGTGGGGGCGCAAGTCAGCTTGAAGACTACTCATAGTATCCTGGCGCCTTGGCGAGGGTTTGCCAGGCCAGGGGGTCGTGGCCGGTGATGATGCGGACGCCGCGGAGTTGCTGGAGCTCGCGAGTTTTGCGGATGGAGGCGACGGCATCGGCCGGGCTGTAGACCAGGCCGGGCAGCACGTCCTCGTGCAGAATCTCCTGGGTGTAAACGCTGTCGCCGGTGAGCAGCGTCGGCCCCCACTTCTCCAGATGCAGCAGCAGCGACTGATGGCCCGGCGTGTGGCCGGGCGTGAAGACGATTTGCACCGAGCCATCGCCGAAGACATCGAAGAAGTCCTCGCGCTGTCCCTCGAGCAGACGCCAGCGCAGGTGCGGTTTGTCGAAATCGGCGCGGATATAGGCCCCGGCCTGGAAGAAGTCGGGCACGTAGGCGTAGTGCATCTCGGCGCGTTGCGCATAGTGGACGGCGTGACGGAACTCGCCGACTGCGCCGGCATGGTCGAGATGCAGGTGAGAGAGCACGACGTGGGTGATCTCTTCGGGGCCGAGGCCCAGCCGCGCCAACTGCCGCACCGCGTAGTCATCTTCGGTCATGATCGGGTCATAGGCCGCCACCACGGCGGCGCCCCAGTGCCCGATTTTGTCGCGCGCGACGCCCAGGGCATTGCCCGTATCAAAAAGGAGCTTGCCCTTGGGGTGGTCGATGAGGAAGAAGGGCACCGGCACCTCAAAGGACTGCCCGACGCCACGTCCCATGGTGAACAGGTGCTTCCAGCTCTTCAGAACGCCGCACTGGAACAGGTAGAGCTTCACGGTGGGCCTCCCTGGGATGAGATTTGGCGGCTCACGTGTGGGTTCAGCCAACGAAGGGCGCGCCGGGGGCGAACGGTCCGCCGGAGATCATGGCCATAGTCGAGGCGACGCTGCGTTCAATGCCGCGAATCGCGCTGGCCATCTCCCGTCCGATCAGGTCCAGTCGGGCGAGGGCGGCGATGCGGGAGCGTGCCTGGTCAGCCTCCGCCGCGGTCAGCAGGTCTTGCAGCAGTCGGCAGGCGCTTCCCAGGCTGATCAGAACCGCGTCGCGCGGGTCGGGGATGGCGTCGCCCAGGATCAGCTCCCTGAGGCGGGTGCGTACTTCCTTGACCTCGCGGTCATCGAGGAGCGGGTAACGGCGGACCTTGAAGACCCAGAGAACCCGCCGGTTTTCCTGCTTGAGAATGCCTTTTTCGATGAGGCGGGCCAGGGTCCGTTCCTCGATGCGTTGCGAGCGTTCGGCCAGTCGTTCCAGCCAGAACGAGGTCGGTTGCGGTTCGGGTTGCTGCAGCAGCTCCTGCAAGGTGTCGTCGAGCAGCGGGTCTCCGAGGGGCATGACCGAGGTCACCTTGAGCGTGGTCAGGTCCGTATCGATGCGGTCGCGCAGCGCCAGTTCCATGAGCAAGGCGGCGGCCAGGGCGTAATCGAGGGCGGCGGTGGGGAGGGGTTTGATGAGGCCCAGGGTATCGTCCAACGCGAGCAGGTAGATCTCTTCGGCAAGGCTGAGCATACCGGAGGCGGACGCCAGCGCTGCGGAGGGCGGCGCGACCGTCCCGGCGCAACCGTCAATGGCTTCGGGCAGGGTGGCGAAAATCGGCAGAATCGTGGCAAATCCGGCCAGCTCGAAGACCTGCCGGATCTGGGGCGCCGGACTGGCCAGCGTGAGCTTTCCCTGGGCCTGTTTCATGCGTTTAGCGGCGGCGAGGAAGACGCGCAGGCCGGCACTGCTGACGTAGTCCAGGCCGGAGAGGTCGAACACCACCTGCCGGGCGCCCGCCGTGATGAGGGCAGCCAGGCGCCGATCGGTCTCCGGCGCACTGGTTGCGTCCAGGCGGCCCTGGGCCTGCACGATGGTGACGGCGCCCTGTTTGCTCTCGTTGATCGTCATGTGGCTTCCTTTCGGTTCTGACTACACGCTCGGCCTGATACGCCTGGGCGGGTTCTGGTTGGCGGGGTCGCGCGGTTCCGCGGTGGCAGGGCCTAATACTCGAACGAGACCCCGAGCGTGTAGACCCACTTGGTATCGTAGGCATAGATGCCGTCGGGCAGCACGTTACTATTGAGGCGGCCGATGTAGGTGATCCCGGCGGTGAGAATCTTGTAGTTTGCTTTGACGCCGAGGTCATAATGCGCCCAGCCGTCGCTGGCTTCGCTATCGTCGTTGTTCAGATACCCCACCTTGCCAAAGACATCGAAACCGAGGTCGGGCGTCAGGGTGAGGGTGTAGTTGACGTACGGCCGCACGTACCAGTTCTTATCAAGGCTGCCGGCCACGGTGTAGTCGCCGTAGACGCCGAAGCGCAGCGGCTCGATGACAGCGTAGGAGAGGTCCAGGGTGGCGAAGTGGTCGTTTTCATAGTCCACGGTGGGATAGGTGCAGTACAGGTAGCCGACGACCGCTTCGAAGGCCCCGAGGGTCAGGCCGCGCGAGACGGACAGGTCCACTTCGGACAGGGCATGTCGGCGGATATTGCCGTCATAGCTACCGAGGTCATAATTCCCCCAGACTCCGAGGGTGAGGGGGAGTCCGGAGAGCTCCAGCCAGGGCTGTGCCACCAGGTCATCGCTAAGGGTCATGCCCTTATAAATGTAGGCACTGGCGAGGTCAAGACCGCCGCTCAGGTGCGGCGTCCAGCGTCCGGCCGGCGTCGGCACCGCGGCCTCCTCTGTCTGCGCCACTGCGGGGCAGCCCAGCGCCGCGACCAGACCGAGAATTGCCACCGTCTTATTGCAGGTCATACGTCCGTTTCCTTGCCCGTTCGCGTCTGCCACTGAGACTCTTCGCGACTCTGTGATTTCCCGGGTTGACCGGCCGCGGCCGGTCAGGGGCGATAGCGCAGCGAGAGCATGGTGATGTCGTCCGCCTGGTCGTGCTTCCCGGCAAAGGTGTCAACCTCGGCGGCGATGGTGTCGTTTACGTGCTTGGCGGTGCTTTCGGCTGGCAGCGAGAGGAGCAGGCGGTCGAGGCGCTCCTCGCCATAGAAGGAGTCCGTCTCGGAGATGGCCTCGGTGACGCCATCGGTGTAGAAGTAGAGGAGATCGCCGGGCTGCACGGTGAGGCACTCGCCGACGAAGCGCGCCTGCTCGATCACGCCCACGACGCAATTGCAGGCGACGCGCATGGGCAGGAGGGTGCCGTCGCGGTGCCGGATGCGGGCGGGGTTGTGCCCGCCGTTACAGAAGGAGAGGGTTCCGGTGCGCACGTTCAGGACGCCGACGAAGAGGGTGACGAAGGTACAACTTTCATTGCGCTCGGCCAGGTCCGCGTTGAGTTTGGCGACGATGTCGACCGGGTTGCGGCTGGCCTTGGCGGCCGAGCGCATGAGCACGACCACGACGGACATGAAGATCGCCGCCGGCATGCCTTTGCCGGAGACGTCGCCGATGGCGAAGCAAAGGTGATCCTCGTCCAGGCTGAAGTAGTCGTACAGATCGCCGCCGGCCTGTTTGGCCGTTTTCATGCAGGCGTGCAGCTCAATCGCCCCGCCCCATTGCGTGGCGTCGAAGGGCGGCGGTAGAAAGGTGGTCTGGATCTCGCCGGCAATGCGCAGCTCACTCTCGGCGCGTTCGCGTGCCGATTGGCTGAGCGCCAGTTGCCGGAGATGTTCGGCGAGTTGGTCCTGCATGCGGTTGATATCGACGGCAAGCAAGGCGTTCTCGCTGCGGGTGTGGGCCCCGGCGGCAACCATTTGCGGACTGAGGCGAATGGTGTCGGCAAAGCCGCCGGTGCAGAGCCTCCGGGTGAATTCCGAAAGGGCTTTGATGGGTTTGGTGATGGTGTAGCTGACGACATAGCTGAAGCCAACGGCAAGCGCAAAACTTGCGCCCCCCATCAGCAGGAAGTTGAGAAAGGCGCGACGCTTGAGTTGGGCGACTTCGGACGCCTCAATGTCGGCCCCGATAATGTAGGTGCGGCCATTCCGGTCGGTGTACGGGAGCACGACGGAACGCAGCAGGCCATAGTCCGGATCCTGGGTGGTGGAAATATGCACCGCCTTCAACTTTTCTACTTCATAGATGTTGGGGGCCGGATTCTCGTATTCGGTCCAAAAGGGTTCAGTCATGTCCGCCGAGGCGACAAAGTAGTAACGTCCCTCGTGCCGGTAGAGTGCGTAGAGGTACTTCGCCCCGACATTCTTGATGAAGGTCTCCAGATTGCGCGTGTTGGTCCAGTGCTCCTTTTCGGCGATGCTGCTGGGGCCGTTGATGCGGTCAAAGTAGTCCGCGGGGAGGATGAGCTGCAGGGTGAGGGCGCTGATCAGCAGGCGCCGGTCGATCTCGTTGACGATGGCGGCATTGCTCTGCAGGAACCCGTACAGGGTAAACGCGAGCGAGGTGATCAGACTGATCAGCAGAAAGGGAATGAAGATGCGCAGGCGAATGCTCTGCCGGTTGAACCAAGGCATCAGCATGGCGGTTCCTTGCTGGGTTTGTTGACCACGAGGAAGAGCGACGCCGACAGCGTCAGCATGGCCGCGATGAGGCCGACGCCGGTGGCCAGGCTGAAGCTCATGGCCAGTCCGAACATGATCGGGCCCAGCGCTTCGCCGCCGGACTCGAACACGTTGTAGACGCCCAGTGCCTTGTCCTCGCCGAAGCGCGCCACCGGGCGGCGCGAGCACAGATAGCCAAGCCCTTGGTTGAAGATGAAGCTGTCGGTCAGTCCGAACAGCAGCACCGTGACGTAGGCGGCGGTCAGGGTCTGGGCGTAGGCGAAGAACAGCAGGCCGCAGGCCATGATGAGCGCGCCGACGAAGACCGACCGCCCGGCACCGAAGGCGTCGGTCGTGATCTTTGTCAGTACCGGCCCGAGATACACGCCACACAGGCCAAAGAGCATGAAGGCCAGACCGATTTCAGCCTCGGTACACCCTCGCGCCGCGGCAAACAGTGGGAAGAAGAAGCCGAGGAACATGCCGCAGGCAGTGACCGGCAGGAAGGCAAGGCAAAAGAAGCCCCAAATCTCGCGGCTGCGCAGAAAGCCGCGCATGGACAGTGCCTGCTTGCCGACGCGGATGGGCGGTCGGCGGCGGTTGCGCAGCATGAACAGCGTAAAGAGAGCAGCCAGGACCAGCAGCTCCGCCTGCAGCATGAACACCCCGCGTTCGCCGAAGCGGCTGGCCAGCATGGCGCCGGAGACCGAGCCGGTGTTGATGCCGGCGACGACCCCAGCGGTGAGCGCCACAATGCCATTTTCGCGGCGGGCGCTATCGCTGTCGATGACAAAATAGGTACGGAACGCGATCATCAGCAGGCCCATCCCCATGCCCACCACGACCCGACCGACGATGAGCCCGGTGTAGGTCTCCGTCTGGCTGGTGATGGCCATACCCGCCGCCGTGGCAAGGCAAGCGAGAACGATGTCCGTTTTGAGGCCTAAGCGATGGTGGACATGGCCGTAGATGACAGCGACCACGGCGCCGCACAGGGTTTCGACGACCATGGGCAGGCCGATCACCACGTCCAGCGGCAGGCTTCCCAGCGGCGGTGCCAGCGACTTGCAGAAGAGCGGTAAGAAGGAAACCGGCAGGAAGACGGCCGAAAGGGCCAGGTACGCCGAAAAGCGCAGGACGCCCTCGTCGTACAACTGCATTCCCGCCGCGTCCCGGTCGCGGATGTGGCCGAATACGTGTGAGTTCAGGAAACCGATCTCCAGGAAGATGAAGACGACGACGAAGAGGATCATGGCAATGCTGATGACCGTCTTGGTCAGGAGCTGGCGATTGGCCTCTTTCCGCGCCGACATGTCGAGGCCCACTTCGAGCATCCCGACACAGGCGCCCTGCCGATTGAGAATGGGCGCCACGCCGATCTGCCAGACCCCGTACTGGTCGGCGATTTCGCCGAGATAGACCTTGCCCTTTTCCTGGACGGTGGCATAGATCGAGGCCTTGTAGTCGTAATCATACGGATAGAAGATGCCGCGCAGGCCGTCGTGGTAGGCCAGGGCCGTCACCTTGTTCCCGAAGACTTTGTAGATCCCCGAATAGGTGCCCGTCTGCAGTTTGCCGTCGCGGGTGATGGTGCGGCGGAGCTGGGAGAGCAGATTGCGGTAGTCCTCGTTGCGGTAGTGGCGGACCTGGTTGACCCGCTCCACGGCGTCCGCGTCAATCAACTGCCTACCCAACTCGAGATAACCACGTAAGCCGCTTTTAGACAATTCGTTAAGGCGACTGCTCAGGTTATTGAAAACCATGCCTACCGCGGTGCCTGCGGTGATCGCGACCATACACAGGACGAGCAGCATCTGCTTGAACATCAGCCGCCCCGCTTCGTCGGCGCTCTGCACCATACGCCGCAGCAGCAGCACGGCGGCGAGGGTGGCGAGTGCGAGCGCCAGCCAGTACAGCGCCCGCACGGCCCAGATGACGGCCCCCCAGTTTGCCTGGCCGAGGACGAGGCAGGTGTTCTTCAAGCCGTCGAAGTCAATGATCTTGCCATTGTTGTTGAAGACCAGCCGGTCCGGGGAAACGAGCTGGAAATTCTTGCATTCGTAGAAGCGGTCGATATAGCCCGCGCTTTGCGCCCGCCCGCGGTCGAAGATCAGCCGACTGCGGTTGTCCGGGAGAACCTGGGCGATGCCGTCGCGCCCCAGGTCCGAGAAGAAGATATTCGGGCCATCGATGCGGACCTTTCCCGGGATGGAGAAGAGGCTGTCGCGGGTGGCGCGTCCATCGAAGACAGGCTGCGGTTCGCCGCCCGTTGCACAGGCGAGGATCTCGGCGGCGGCGGTGGTCAACGCGAGGCGCGAGCCATCCGCCGAAAGGGTGGCGGATTGCACCACCAACTTGGCGTCGGGGAAGGCGGTCCGGGTGGTCTTGAGCAGCTTGCCGGTGCGGCTGACGGCATAGGTCAGAACGGCATCCTCGGTAAGCATGCAGAACTGCACGCCGTCCGGGGTGGTCTGCAGTGAATGGATCAAGCCGCTGTTGTCTACCTGGTTGGCTTCGGCGTGGTCGTGCGAAAAGACGATGCCGGCGTAGGCGCCCTTGCGGTCGTAGCGCACCACGCACTCACGATTGACCGTCAGAGTGTCGGGGTTGATGAAGGTGCTGGCGATGTACACCGTCCCGTCGCTGGCCACCGCGACGTCATTGGCCAGGTAGAAACCGGCCGTCGGCGTGCTCTTGGAGCTCAGCAGCCGCAGGAGCGCGCCGTCGGCCCCCACCTGTGCCACGCACTTGTTGGAGTCATAAACGACGAAATAGGAAGGTGGGGTCTGGTCATTTCCCGGTGCCAGCAGGGCGAGCGACGCCTTGTCGAAGCTGACCGTGCGCCCCAGCGATAGAGAGTCCAGGACCTCGTTTCTGTGCCAGTGCAGAAAGGCAATGCTCGCGACCAGCAGTAGGGCGAAAACGAAGGTGGGGATGCGTGTCATCAAGCGCTCGCTTTACGGCCGAGGAGCCGGTAATAGAGGTACATGCCTTCGCCCGGATAGTAGAACTCCGGCAGGTGCCCGATGCGAGTGAAGCCGCAGCGCTGTAGAAGCTTGCACATGGATGCGTAACCGGCATGATCGGAGGTGTCTACCAGCATGCCGCGCCCGCCCAGGCGCTCGACGTACCGCAGGGCCGTCTCCAGCATCTTCACCCCGAGGCCCCGTTGCCGACTCTCGGGCGACACCGCGATGCAGGTCAACTCGTAGATGCCTGTCTGGTTGGCGTGTTCGCGGATCCCGAGGCCGGCCGTGAGGCGCCCTGTGGCATCACGACCGACCCAGTAGGCGCTCGTCTGCCGGACCAGGCTTTCGTACGGATTGTTGCGGATGACCTGCAACTCGCCTGGGGTCAAGGGCGTAGCGAACATGCCGGCAGCCAGGAAGAAGGCGATCAACTCGGTTGCCTCGTCTCGGTTCCTGATCAACTGCAGTTCCATGCGGGAGACGTTCCCCTCTGGCGGCCGACGCTGGGGCCCGACGCCGATTCAGTAGACCATCGTGGCGGTGGCCATGATCTGCTCGATGGCGCGGATCGAGCTGGCCATTTCCTGGCCGATGAGGTCCAGTCGAGCCAGGGCTGTGATCCGGGCCTGTACCTGCTCGTATTCCCGTGGAGTCAGCAGATCGTCCAGCAGACGGCAGGCGGTGCCCAGGTTGAGCAGCACCACGTCCCGCGGTTCCGGGATGTCGGTGCCCATGATTAGCTCCCGCAGGCGGGTACGGACTTCCTTGACCTCGCGGTCGTCCACGACCGGGTAGCGGCGCACTTCGAAGACCCAGAGGAGCCGCCGGTTTTCCTGCTTGAGGATGCCCTTCTGGAGCAGCCCAGCCAGGGCGCGGTCTTGCAGGTGTCGGGCCGGGTCGGCGAGTTTTTCCAGCCAGAAGGAGGTGGGCTGCGGCCCCGGTTGGGCCTGGATTTCCCGCAGGACCTCATCGAGGAGCGCATCGCCGGTGGTGGCGCGGGAGGAGAGCTTCAGCGTCGTCGCGTCCGTATCGATCCGTTCGCACAAGGCCAGTTCCATGAGCAGGGCGCCAGCCAGGGCGCAATCCAGCACGGGGATGAGCTTTGACTTGATGAGTCCATGCCGGTCATCGAGGGCGAGCAGGAAGACCTCTTCGGCGAGGTTCAGCGGCAGGTGTTTGGGGCGCTCGGGCGCCGCGGGGGGCGCCAGGCTGGCGCAGGCCGCCGCCAGGGTGTCGAAGAGTGGAATGAGGGCGGAAAAACCGGCCATGTCAAGAATCTGCTTGGTCTGAGGCGTGGGACTGGCCAGCACCAGCTTTCCCTGTGCCTGCTGCAGGCGCTTGGCGGCGGACAGGAAGACGCGCAGGCCGGCACTGCTCACATACTCGACCCCGGACAGATCGAGCACGAGCTGGCGGGCGCCGGCGGCGACCATAGCGGCCAGGCGCCGGTCGGTGTCGGTAGCTGTCGTTGCGTCCAGTCGGCCCTGGGCCTGCACGATGGTGATGGGGCCCTGTTTACTCTCGTTGATCGTCATGGTGACTCCTGCTCATGGTACTGCGATTTTCCTGGCCCCGGCCGACGCCTGTCGGCCGGGGCTTCGTGCGGCGTGTCC
>CAIZKT010000212.1:0-1648 GCA_903933565.1 uncultured Victivallales bacterium
CAGGTCGGGAATGGAACTCCAGGCATCGTAGTAGGCGCTGACCAGCAACGTCTCATCCCGGCTGTCGGTGACGGCTGGGTCAGGATCGAAGATGGCGAGGAGGTTGCGCACCGGCGCCTGCTCCCAGTCCACTCGAGCCTGCACGGTCAGACGCTTGCCGATCAGGCTGCGGTGATCCCCACGGATGAAGAATACCGGCACGTCGATGGACGCATGCGACTCCTTGCGCCGGTGGTACTCCGCCTTGGGAAGGTTGTCCGTGTCCAGGAAGTAGAGGACGGCGCGCGCCCCGAAGTTGGCGTAGTCCTGGAAACGTTCCTGCACCCGCAGGAGCATGATGTTCCCCTCGCACTGGTTCAGCGCCGGGATCTTGTCATCGTCGGCCGGGCTGCCCTTGTAGACCACGGTGCCCGTAATGCCGCCGACCGGCGTCGTCGCCGTCCGCATGCGGTTGGGGTAATACGGGTAGATCTCGATCCCGGGAACCGGCTGGCCATCCTCCCCCAGCAGTCGGCAGAACCGCGTCTTCGGGACCACGACGTCATGCTCCTGGAGCACGATCCGACAACCCAGCTCGCGGAAGCGGGCCAGCACCTGCTCTTCGGTCTTGTAGAAACCCGCCGAACCGGTGAAGCGGCTGCCGCTGGCGGCGTAGGTATCGAGGTCTTTCTGCAACGCGGCGCCGGTGATGACCCGGGTGATGCGCTCGTAGTCGGGCGTCTCGCTGTAGGTGGTGGCCAGGTTGGCGTCCCGGGGCGCCAGCAGTCCATTGTAGGCGACGCCGATGGCCACGACCAGGCCGACTCCGGCGGCGAGCCACAGTAGCGGTTTGAGCCAACTCTTCATAGCCTGCTTCTAATCATCATGGGGCCTGCGTCATGGCAGACTAAAACACATGGGGCACATGGAAGGTATCCATGTAGCCAAATGCCTGTAGCACCAGCGCGATAACGTCCCAGAGGAGGTAGCTGCCTACGGCCCCCAGGAACATCCCTACGAAGAAAGGGCGCAAGAGGTTGCGCACGACCATGACCCCGCCGGCCTTGAGCGCGATGAACTTGACCACCAGGGCGGTCAACAAGGTCCCCCAGACCATGTTGATGAAGTAGGTATTGGCCAGGATGTACCCCACCGGATGCAGCGGGAAGCTGACCCAGAGGCTCTTGGCCACAAACAGCAGAATGGTGACCACGAAGGAGATGCCCAACGCCCAGGCATCCGGCTTCTTCAGGTCAAAGCCGAAGGGTTGCTTCTCGTCCTGGCTCTTCTGGAAGCGCTGGTCCTGGTAGGCGACTTCAGCGGTCACGATGCGGATCTGGAAGGCCTGCTGCGCCGCCCAGTCGCCGATGTAGGGCATGTTCATCCCGCCCTTGCCATAGGCGATCGAGAGCATGAACATGCCGCCGAAGATCAGCCCCCCCAACGCGCCCAGCATCATGCCCCGATTCAGGCACTGCGCCCGCACCTTCAGCAGTCGGCCCAGTTGCAGCATCTCCACCTGGGTCGGAGCGCACATCAGATACGACGCCGAGCAGAGGAAACCGCCCGAGACGATCAGGATGACGAACATGTCAATGCCAAAGAACTGGGCGCCCCCGAAGGCGGTGAAAATGATCAGCGGCGTGTAGGGCGTCAGGTAGGTCCACGG
>CAIZKT010000213.1:0-5284 GCA_903933565.1 uncultured Victivallales bacterium
AAGTAGGCCGGATTTCCATATCCGGCCGCCTTGGCGACCACTGCCCGTACCGACCATACGTCACGTATACCCGACCGTCACGCACACCTTGCCACTGCCCCCCGTCAGTTCCACATCCCCGCTCCTAGCGTCAAACGCCCGTGACGCGCGTCCGTTGATCGTGACGGACTGGATGAGCTTCTTATCCGGGTGACGGAAGCGCAGCAGCAACCGCTCCGGCTTGACCCGCAGTTCCAGTTCCACGTCCGCCTCGATCTTCCCGGCCGCCTGTTGCGGACGGTACTCGACCGAAACGATCCCGGCCGGAGTGCTCAGCCGCGTGGCGCGGAAGGGGTGTTCCTGCGCAAACCAGGCGCGGGGAATGGCGCGGCCAAGGTGCAGCAACCCCTCCCGCTCGTAAACGAACAGGTAGGCCAGCCACTTCATGGCGTTGGACTGGTCGCTGGTCTTGAAGGGCGCGCAGTTGCCAAAGCCCAGCACCGGCTGGGGATGCTCCACAAAGGCCTGCACTTCAGAGCGATAACAGGCGGCCCAGGCATTGAAGAACATCCAGAGGTAGACCTCAATCTCGTCGCGGTCGAGGTGCGGCAGCAGGCCGGCCAGCAGCGCTGGCTGCGGGCAGATGCCGCCACAGTCGAACCACTGCGTCTGCGGATCTTCCATCACGTAGCTGTACGGTGCGTTCATGTAGCGGGTATCGAGGTAGTCGTCGAGAATCCAGCCTGCCTGCTTGCTCTTCGGCGCATAGAGCCCGGAGATCAGCAGGTAGACGGAGCCTTCGAGCGTCTCGCGGATCCAACCGTAGTCGCGGCCGCGGCAGTACAGGCGCGAGGGATAGTGCGGGATCCAACGCCCGTCGCGAAGGCGGATCAGCGGGCTGTGCCGGCGCGCGGTCTCGAAGCCGGCGATCAGCGAACGGCGGTAGGCGTCGGCTTCGCGCCGCACGCGCGCGGCTTCCGGATGCTCGAACCGTTCCAAGGCCTCTGCGGCGCTGTTCAAGCCCCGCCACGTCAGCGCGTTGGTGCTCAGCCAATAGAAGTAGTCGTCCACATCCTCCAGGGCGCCGGCGGCCAGGAAGCCGCGCTCCCAGCCGCGGGAATGCGGCTCCGGCGTCAACGTCTCACGCCGCTGCCGGACAATCCAGTTCGCCCCTTGCACCACCGCCGCCGCGACGCCGGCGAACCAGTCGCGGTCGCCGGTGTGCAGGAAATGCCGCGCCAGCGCCCACAGGGCCCAGCCATGATGCTGGTCGTAGCTGTCGCCCCACTGCATCCCGCCGGCACCGAACAGAACGCCCTCGTAATCCGTGAAACGCCCCTTGAGCCCGGCCGTGCCCTGATATTTTACCCAGATTCCCAAGCGCCGCCGCACCTCGTCCGGGAGACCCCGTTGCTGCAACTCTTCGACCACCATGACCGACTCATTGGTGCAGTTGCCATAGGTGGTTGTGCCGACCGAGGTGTTGACCAGCCCCGAGCCGTCCGGATAGCCGAGATCGGTCATCAGGACGATCGGCAAGTGTCCGGTGTAGCCGGCGTTCAGATGCGGCTCCGGCGTCTGAATCTGCGCACCCTTGCGTCCTTCCGCGCGCCAGTATTGCGCCATCTCGCCGTAGCACCGGTCGAAATCCAGCGCGCGCAGCGCCGCGACGTCTGCCTCGTCAGCCAAGGCCACATACGGAATGCGCACCAGCAACTCGCACCGTGCACCGGGGGCAAGCTCCTTGCGGAACCGCACCGTATCGCCGAGCGCCTCGGTCTGCATGTCCGTCTGGAATGCCAGGCGCAACACCCGCTCGCCCTTGAAGTCGCCCAGCACCCGGTCGCCTTCGATGGTCAGCGTCTCCCGCGCGCATCGCGGCAGCAAGGTGTCGGTCTGCTGCTCGGCACAATTCAGGTTCCGGGCCTCCCGGCGGTTGTGGATGCGTGCCGCCGAGTGACTGTAGGAAAGCGGCAACTCGGCGGTGGCCGGCCGGTCGCTGAGGTTCTCGAAACGGAAACGGATCAGCGCGACCATGGTCGCGTCCGGCGCCGGTTCGCCGGCGAGCATGGCGTGCGCCAGGGGCACGGCAAAGGACTTCTGAACGGCACGCACCGCATCACGCCGGAACTGCAGATTGTTGGACATTACCGGCCAGGGATCGTTGTGACGCCCTTCCACGGCCCACCGGTCGAAGCCGAAGAAAATACGGGCATTGCCGTCATTCTTCCAGCGGGGCGTATCGGCTGCGGGCGGCTGCTGGAGCAGCCACTGCGTCAGCTCGACATCGCCGCACGGCTCGATCCAGAACTTCTGCCGGGCGTGCTTGGCGCCGCAGCAGTACGCAATCGGATGGGGCCGCATCTGTCCGTTCATGGCGCCGGCCAGCGACTGCTCGGCGCACGCCGCAACCTGCCGGGCAATGGTCAGGCACCTCCGGGTGCGGGCACGATACTGTTCAAACGTTTCCGGGTCATCGGCCCGGGCGATGTAGATCCCCGCCTCGGCAAACCAGATCGGGCCTTCCTTTGCCAGGGAGGTCAGGGAGATGGTGAAGGCGTCCTTTCCCAGCCCGAACAAGATGTGGCCATCATCGTGTGCATAGCAGTGGACCGGGAGCATGTGCTCGACATCCAGCCCAAAGGAGGCTTTGCGCCCCGTACCCACGCGCACGCCACTGCCATTGGCACGTGTGCCACTGCCGACGGTCACGCGGCTGACGACCGCGTTGTAGCCGGACAGATCGATCGCCTTGGCGGCGGTCTGCTTCCCGGCATGCAGCTCGACCCGCAGCGCCGTACGGGTCGGTTGCGAGCGGGTGAAGACCCGGATCGCACGCACGGCCGCGCCGTCTCCCGTCACGCGCACCCCGACGGTCCGGCGGAATGTCACCGCGTAGTCGGACACGTCGGGCATTTCGGCCGTCAGCGGCTGGAACGTATAGCGCAGCGTGTGCGCGTTGACCCGGGTGACGTTCGTCGCCGCGTCCGCCCAGGCTGGGGTAAAGAGGTCATCCATGCGCTGCCAACCGACATTGATCGGGCGGTCGGTGTCCAGGTAGAGCGTACGTTCGACGCGCGACTGCGGCCAGGTCTTGCGCATGTACTGCAAACTGGATGTCTTGGGTGCGGGGCCGGCATAGACGACCTCGACCACCTCCACATCCCGCGCCTCCTCGAACTTCAGCTCGTCAGCAGGGCCGTTGGGCATCGCAAACGGAGCAATATCAAATGGCTTCATTTTCGTGTTTCCTTGCTTTCCTTCTTCCAATCCATTTCGGTGGACGCTGACGGCGACGACAACGGTGGACGATTGTGAGGCCTCTTTCCGTAAGCCTTAGTCGTCGCCGTAGTCGTCAACCGAGTTTCACAGTTCTACTTTCTTTCCTTATTCCCTTCCCTTTCGGTGGACGATTGTGCGGCATCTTTCCGTAAGCCGTAATCGTCGCCGTAGTCGTCAACCGATTGAGGCCTCATCTCCGCGCCTCATCCATGTACGCATCAAGGTTCGCCGCCGGTGTACCGAGTACGATCGGGGAGCCGTTGGCGATCACAAACGCCCCCTCGGCGGCGGCCCGGCGCTGGCGGCGCACCTCGGTGCGGATGGCCTCCAGTGTGCCCCATAGTAGCAGGTTGCTGTCCAGATTGCCAAACAGGCAGGTCTCGGGTCGCAGCATCCGCCGGATCTCGAGGGGATCAAGCGCGAATCCCTTCTTATCTTCCTCAATCAACAGCCCGGCCATGTTGAGGCTGTTTAGCCAACCCATGTGGGGGCGTACATCCCCCAGCCAGTAGCCGATGGGGAGCAGACCGGCCTTCCTGATTTCGGCGTAGAGCCAGCGTTTGCCTTCAGCCTGTACGCGCTCCTCAAGTGCTGGCGAGAGTTGCCCCAAACTGCCGCCGAACCCCTCCGAGATAATGTAGGCATGCGCGCCGCAGGCCTTCGCCGCGTGCACCCGCAGCATGAAACTCTCGCATTGCCGCCGGATTGCGTGGGCGACCAGTTCGGGCGTCTCGAAAGCGGCCACCACGGACTCTTCGTACGGCACCCCGGGAAGCCCGTTCATGCCGTCATTGATCGCGATGAAGACCCGGTCGCCGAAGGTATCGGCCAACTGCTTCATGTGGTCGAACGTGCCGGACGCCAGGATCGCATCCACGGTCGTCCGGTCGGCAGCAAAATACTCGTCGATCGCCGCCCGTGACTCCAGCGTCAGGCGGGGCCCCGTATAAGGCGTAGCGGGCACGGCCGGATCCGGAGCCAGGCCGTAGTCCTCCTGGATTTCAAGCCAGCGCTGGCCGTCCTCACTACGCAGAAAGGCACGCTGGCCCTCCACGCGGCGTTCGCGCTTCCACGTCGAGGGCCCGGCGGCCGAGCCGCAGTGGATCCAGTCCGGCTGGAACCGCTCGTAGAACTTGGTTTCGACGCCTGCCAGTTCTGGGCCGCCCTGGCAGTACTGGAACTTCGGGTTGAATCCGGCGAACTCCACCTTGTAGTCGCCCCAAGTATGGAACACCGCCGGCGGGTTTGCACCCCGTTCGCCGGACAGAACTCTCATCATGCGCTCTTTGCTATTCATCGAACCGTACCTCCCTATGAGTTTTGGAATGCGTCATCTGCGCCATCCGCGAACAACACCAAGGCGAGCCGGCTTTCGCCAGAACCAGCCTTCGCGGCACGCTACGTCCCAGGAGGGGAGCGATCGAATAAACCCGATCGCCACCCCTCCCTCGTCGCCCGTAATCGTCGCCGTAGTCGTCAACCGGCTCACATCCTTGTCCCAATCATTGTCGTCCTTCCCTCATTGTCGTTATCCTTGTCCCGATCATTGTCGACAAAGATCACGACAACGATAGCGAAAACGATGAATTCAAACCTGAACCCTGAACCCGATTATTTCTTCTCCATCCCCCGCGCCACCTCGCCGGCCAGGCTCAGCAACTTCGCGTCCTCCTCGGCGCCGGGCATGTCGCGGATGGTAAACCAGTCCATGATGAAGGCATTACTCCGCGCTTCCAGAGCCTGCTCGGCCTTCTGCTGGAGTGCCGGGCCGAGTTTCTTCTCCTGGATGGCCCGCTCGATGAAGATCAGCGCCTCGGCAATCTCCACGCCCTCGCGGAACATCTCATACCTCTCGCTCGCCACCGGGCCGTCGGGGCCGGGATAGAGCATGGCATGCTGGGTCCGGCCCGGACCGGATGGCCATTCGGGGCCTCCAGGTTTCTGGAGGTTCCCTTTTGCATCCCTGGACATAAACAAGTCGGCGCCAAAATCGCTGACACCGTCACGACCCGACATGATGATA
>CAIZKT010000214.1:0-5086 GCA_903933565.1 uncultured Victivallales bacterium
ACGGCGGTCGTTTCTTGAAACAGCCCTGCCCTGGCGCGGCGTCGTTTGGACAGGGCCTCAGCCTCAGGGTATACTGACTTGGGACGGTCCGTGCGGCCGGGCCCACGGGGAGCACCTGAATCATGGTCAGTCTACTTGTCCCACCCTTCCGCCTGGTGACGCTGTTGGCCCTGGGCTGGCTGCTTGCCGGTGGGGTTGACGCGGCCGAGGGTCTGTTGGGGCCCGAGGCGGAGACCGTGCCGCTCCTGAATCCGTCCTTCGAAGAGGGTGAGCGCGACGGGATTCCCACCGGCTGGGACGCCTACAAGACCGCCTCGGCATCGCGCCGCCGCGAACGGGTCCAGGGGCAAGGGGGGACGGCGCTGCGGTTGGTCGACGGTGACACGGCCGAGGAGATTGGGGTCAGCCAGACCTTTCCCCTCAAGCCGGGGCGCTACTATGAGCTGTCGGTACAGGCGCGCGCCGACGGGGCGCCGGCCGAGAACATGGTCTTTGCGCAACTGCGCTTCCTGCCCTCGGAAAAGCAGGTCCAGGAACCCATTCGCGTCGCGGGGGCGGAGCAGTCCGAGACCACGGTGATCGGCGAGATGGCTCCCGCCGACACCACCCGCGGCGTGATCTATCTCTACACGCTGCGCGAGGGCACGTCGCGGCTGCTCATCGACGCGGTCACGCTTCGGGTGGCCGATCTGCGTGGATTTGACCAGGTGACGGCGCCCAAACGCCTGGTGCCCGAGACGGTCCTGGTGCGCCAGGGGCAGGCCGCAGCAATCATCGTCGCCCCGGCCAGTGAGCCCTGGGCCGAGCTGGCGCGCGGCTTGACGGCGCGGTTGAAAGAGCGCCTGGGAGTCGAGATTCCCATCCGGACGGACCGCGAGGTCTCCGAGGCGGACTTACGCCAGACCACGGGCATTCTGCTGGGTAACGTCGCGGTCAACCGGGCGCTGCTGTACCCGTACTCGCACAGCCAGTGCTACAGCGATGGCCTCTATCCCGGCGCGGGCGGCTGCGAGGTCCGCACGGTGCATGATCCGTGGGGCAGCGGCCGGAATCTGCTGATCCTCGGCGCTTCTGATGGCGCCGGACTGCAGCGGGCCATCGCGGTGCTGCTTGAGGGCTTGCGGCCGGCGGCTGCGGACGTAGCCTTGCCGCCCCTATGCGTGGTCGAACTTGGCGCCGCCTGCAAGAAGGCCTTGGGCAGCGTCTTCACGCGGAGCTTGGATGAGGCCTGGGTCAAGGCGCAGGAACAGGAGGCGGAAAGGCAGTTGCGGGTGGGCATCCACTGCGGTCTGTTCAACCTGGCCCAGCGTTACGGGCAGTGGTATGCGCTGAGCCAGCGTCCGGAGTACGCCAAGGTCTTCGTCTGGATGCTGCGCCGGGCCCTGGCGCACTACGAGACGAAGCCCACGACCTACGGCGGACCCTGGGGCATGGACTCGGATTTCGAGATCTACCGCGTGGCGCCGCTGTGGGACGTGGTCGAGGAATGCCCGGCGCTGAGCGAGGCGGACCGGCTCGAGGTCTCTCGCATCCTGCACCGATGGGTCAGTGAGCTGATCGGCAAAGGACGGCCGCACGGCCAGAAGGTACGCTTCAACCACACCACCTTTCCCGCCCTCGGCGGCCTCTACGCGGGGCAGTACTTCGAGCGCTACTACAACGATATGGTGGCGAAACAGTGGCTGCGCCAGGCACATGAGGTGTTCCGCTTCCAGGCACAGACGACCAAGCCGAGCTGCGACTGCAACTCCTACCAATGGCTGACGCTGCAGCACACCATGCTCTACGCCCTGGCAAGCGGAGACTTGACCTACTTCGAGAACGGTAACCTCCGGCAGTTGCTGGACTATCTGATCCTGAGCCAGAACCCGCTGGGCGAGGGGGTGGCCTACGGCGACATCGGCTCGTGGAACGCCGGCAACGCGGGCGAACCCTTGTTGCGGGGCGCCTACTGGTTTCGTCCGGATGCGGGGCTGGCCTGGCTGCTGGCGCGCGCGGGCGGGGAAGCGGACAAGCCCGTCCTCGGGGGTTACGGGGTCCTGCCGAGCCCGGAGCAACGCGCCCCGGCAGAGCTGACCGGGCTCGTGGCCTGGCCGCTGCCGCGCCCCTGGTACGACAGCTTCGCTAGCGCGACCCCCACCGCGGCGGCAACGCCGTTTGCGGCGACGGTGGACAAGATCGGCTTCCGCTCGGGCTATGATGCCGACGCCGCCTACCTGCTCCTGGATGGGCTCAACCTCGGCGGCCATGGACATATGGATGGCAACGCGGTTCTGCAGTGGTGCGAGCAGGGCCGCATCTGGCTGACGGATGGCGATTACATCAAGTCTCTGCCCAAGTACCACAACACCTTGCTCGTCCTCCGCGATGGGCAGTCGGCGCGTCCGCCGGCCTTCTGCGAACTGCGCAACGCCGCGAACCTGCCGCGGGTGGGAATCTCCCAAACCACCCTGCGGGGCTATGCGGGGCTGGACTGGGAACGCAGCCTTGTCTGGCTGAAGGGGCGCTGGTTCGCCGTGCTTGACCGGGTGGTAGCCCAGGAGGCAGGGGACTACAGCCTGCGCGCCGTCTGGCAGACGATCGGTACGGTGCAGCTCGTGGGCAGCACACTGGATCTCGAACAGGGCGGCCGTCATGCCCGTATCGCCATGCCCGCGGGCACGCCCTGCCTGCTGCATGAAGACGCCGACCTGGGCAGCAACTGGCGCGGCTACCCGTACGCCGGCGACGGCTCGATCCGCGTCCTGCAGGGCTTGGCGGGCGGGAGGTTGGAGAAGGGTGCGACCCGTGAGCTGGCGACGCTGCTGGACGCGGCCGGCGAACAGCCTTCCACGGCCTCTATCGAGCGCCTCGGAGACGGCCTCTACCGCATCACCGACGAAAGTGGCTCGGCGGTGCTGGCGCTGCGCGGCCTCGACGGCCAGTGCCAGCTTGCCGCTGGCCTGAGCCTGGACGCCGACCTGGCGCTGCTGACCCCCGACCTCGTCGCGGCGGCGAACCTGGCTACGCCGGGCCGCGGGCGCAGCGACGTCGAGCAGGACCTGACCACGGCCAGCGCGCGGGTTGAGGCCTCGGCGGGAGTCAAGGCGGGGAGAGTCCCAGCGGCCGCCGAGACGGTGGCTGGCGGCGTGCTGCGGGTCGGCCAAGAGTCGCGGGCCGTTCTGCGGCGCGTTCGGGCCGTGGCCAGCGCGACGGTTACCATCCAGACCGGGCCCGCCGCCGGGGCGGCGCCGCGGCAACTGGTCCGGCGCTGGTCGGTCGAGGACGCCCCGGCGGAGCTGGTCCTCAGCAACAACCGCGCGCTGGCGGGCCGCGTCGACGCCGGCCTGACCCTGCGCTGCCTGCCGCCGCCGTTGGGCGCCAACGTCTTCGGCGGCGAGGCGGGGCGCAATCTGCCGGAGAACATGCTCGATGGGCAACTCCAGGGAGTGGGCGGCGCGACCATGTGGGATACGGATCAGCAGGTCACCATCGACCTGGCCTTTGCCGAGCCGGTGCAGGTGAGCGCGGTGGAGGTGCAGGCTTGGCACGCCGCCAGTTCGAGTAAGGGCAACGCCTATGGCGTGGCTACCCTGAAGCTGCTCGCCGATGACACGCCGGCGGCGGCCCTGCAGCCGCTGGCGACCCTGACGGACGCCGAGCCCCGGCCGGACTGGGGCGACCCCGTGCTCTACCGGCTGACCGGCCTCAAGCACGACGGCAAGACCCTGCGGTTGGTCCTCACGCCGCGCGCCGGCCGCGCCATCTACGTGGCCGAAATCGTGGTGCGAGGTGACGCGCCCTGGCTACGGCGGAAGCTCGTGGGAGTGCCGGCTGGGACGTTCTCTGCCGTGGACCTGGCCGACGTCGATGGCGATGGCCAGGCCGAGGCCATCGCCGGGACCTCAGCCGGCGCCGTGCTCTGCTTTGACGCCGTCGGCAAACGCCGTTGGCGGACCGAGTTCGGCGCGGCGGTGCGGGCGGTCGTCGGCGTCGCCTTCGCCGGCGCGGACCGCGGCGCCACGGTGGTGGTCGGCGGCGACCGCGATGCGGTGTGCGCCTACGGGGCCGATGGCAAGGCGCTCTGGACCCATGACATCGAACGTTACAAGACCGCCGGGGATGTGCGGGTGCTGTTCGCGGCAGATCTCGATGGCAAGGGCCGTCAGGTGGCGGTGGCGGGCTCGCGGAATTGGCGTTTTCACATCCTCGATGGTGACGGCACGAAACGCTGGCACTACGAGAGTGTGCATGCCTCGACCGCGGGCTGCGCGGTGGACCTGGACCGGGACGGACGCCAGGAACTCCTGCTGGGCACGGCCTACTACGGCTGGCACGCCGCCAACCCGGACGGCTCGCGCCGTTGGAGCTACCCTACCTTGGGCGGCCCCGGCTGCGAGGCGATCGCCGCGGGCGACGTGACTGGCGACGGCCTGCCCGAGGTCTTCTTCGGCGGCCAGGATGCGCTGGTACAAGCGACGGATGCGTCGGGCCGGGCTTTGTGGCAGGCCAACACCGGCGATGTGGTAACCGGTCTGGCCGTGCTGGATACAGACGCCGACGGCCGCGGCGAGGTGCTGGCGAGCTCGCTGTCCTTCAATCTGTTCTGCTTTGACGGCGAGGGTCGTATCCGCTGGCGCCGGGACCTCGGCAGCCCGGTCCGGGCTCTGGCCGTGGCCCGCGATGGAGCTCTGACCCACGTCGTGCTGGTGACGCAGGCCGGCGGGGTCTGGCTCATCGATCCCCGCCAGGGCCAAAGCCTTGCGACCTACGAACTGGGCGCCGGCGCAACCCGCCTCGCGGCCCGCGGCGGGATGGTCCTGGTGGCAGATGAGGCGGGACGGCTCACGGCGCTGGAGGCAGGATCAGCAGACCAGCCCAAGGGACCGTAGAGTGCTGCGCACAAGGAGGGACGGGGATGAAGCTGCTCAAGACGGCGTGGACGACCGTGCTGGCCGCCTCGATTCTGGGGTCGAAGAGTGTCTGGAGTGAACCGGAGGGTGCCATGCGTAACCTGTTCGTGATCAACGAGGACGACAGCCATTTCTTCGGCTCAAGACAGCCGGACCAGATGAACCTGCCGGGATTGCAGCGGTTCATCGACCAG
>CAIZKT010000215.1:0-7209 GCA_903933565.1 uncultured Victivallales bacterium
CGCCGCGGCGGACTCCGGGCGGAAGGGGAAGCGCCTGATGTCATACGAGGTTGCGGCAAGTCTCCTACAAGCCGGATCCCCAGCTGGTGCCGGACCTGACCGTCAGAGAACTGCGGTGCCCCGGCAGGGGATTCTGCAGGTCGTCATTGGGCCTTGGGCATTCGGCCTTCTGCGGTTCTCATACAAGCAAACCCCTACGGAGCTGACCTGCGTCCCAACCGGGCTTGCCCGGACCGCTTTGCGCGGCTAACCTGAACCGCGGCGGTGAGATGAGACTAACGGAGGCCAGCGGTGCGCCCTCGGGATGTTGTTTTAGCCCTATTGCTGGTGTTGCTCTGGGGCGTCAACTTTGTGGTCATCAAGTGGGGCCTGCGCGGGGTTTCGCCCTTTGTGCTCGGGGCCCTGCGCTTCACCTTCGCCGCCCTGCCCGCGGTCTTCTTCCTGCGGCCACCGAAGGTGCCGCTGCGCCTCTACCTGGGTTACGGGTTGGCCTCGGGTCTCGGACAGTTTGCCTTCCTCTTTGTCGCCATCAAGACGGGCATGCCGGCTGGCCTGGCGTCACTGGTGGCGCAGTCCCAGGCCTTCTTCACCGTGCTTCTGGCGGCGCTGTTCTGTGGTGAGCGACCCAAGACGGGGCAGGTGCTGGGGATGGCCGTAGCCGCGGTGGGCCTGACGGTGATCGGGGCGGCACAGGGGACGGCCATGCCTCTCGCCGGATTCCTGCTGACGCTGTGCGCGGCGCTGTGTTGGGCCCTGGGTAACCTGGCCAGCCGCGCCCTGGCCAAGCACGGTCCGGTGAATGTTCTGGCCTTTGTCGTGTGGTCGAGCTTGATCCCGCCCCTGCCATTCCTGGGTTTGTCCTGCCTGCTGGAAGGGGTCGCGGCCAGCCGCGCCAGCCTGGCCGCCATGGACACGCGCTCCTGGCTGGCGGTCGCCTACCTCGCCTTTGCTGCCACCCTGGTCGGCTATGGGTTGTGGAACCGGCTGTTGCGGGCCTACCCCGCCAACCTGGTCGTGCCCTTCACTCTGCTCATCCCGGTTGTGGGGCTGCTGGCCGCCTTCGTGGCGCTGGGGGAGAGGTTGTCGGTGGTGCAGGTCCTGGGGGGAGCGCTGGTCGTCGCGGGACTGGCCCTACCGCTCTTGCCCGGGGCGCTGCGCCTGCGCGCCGCCAAGCCCGCCTAAGCTGGGATTTGTTTGATCGTCTCATACCAGCGGGCCGCAACTGCGTTTCCTGGAATTACGGTATCCGACAGTGCGTCCCGGGGACATCGCCTCGGGGCCGGCCACGAACGGAGGCATAGCCCATGGACCTGATGAGTACGGTACTGGGACGGTTGGGCAGTCGCTACAGTCTTACCCTCGACCCGCACCGCCAGCGCGTTGACTACGGCGCGCTGGGGCTGCATTGCCAGCAGTCGGCGGAGCTGATCCTGGCCCTGGAGGACAGCCAGGGGGCCGTCGGCCTGCCCTTCGCGCCTGGCTTGCAGGCCTTCGACACGATCGAAGCGCATCTGTCCATGACCTCGGTCCTGTACGTCTGCCACAGTCTGCGCCTCGGCATCAAGGCTCGCATTCGCCTCACGGCGCCGTTCTACCCGCAGGACGAACCGACCAGCACGGCGCCAGTCTACCTCATCGATGTCGACCTCGAGAGCTTCAACCGTATCCGCTGGTCGGGGGTGGACCCGAAAGCCGACCGCAAAGCGACGCTCCGTCTCGGCTTGCGCCTGGCGGCAGCCACCGCGAGCGCGGAAGCCGACGCCGTCTGCCTGCGCTATCCGGTCCGCGTCATCACCCGCTTCAGTAGTGCCGAGGGCGGTCTTAGCGCCACCCGCGGAGCCCGCCTGCGGAAGCAACCCGTGGACGGCAGCGCCGAAGACCGCCTGCTGGCCCTGGAAGGCGGCCTGCGGGTCGAACAGAGTGAACTCCGTCTCGAGGTGGACCTGTCGACGGGCGAACCCGTACACGTCCGTGCCGCGCTGGTTGGCTTCTGCGGCGACGGGCTTTTCGAACGCTTCACCGAACCCATGCGTCTGCGCTACAGCGAACGCTGGCCGACGGCCGCGGCCCTGGCCGACTTCGTCCGCAGCCAACACGGCGAACTGGCCGCGAAAACGCGGCGGTTCGACGCGCTGTTCAGCGACAGTGAGCTGCCTCTGGCGGCGCAGGATACGCTGGCCCTGGCCTTTCAGAGCTACCTCATCTGCACCCTATGGTGCGTGCCGGTGCTGCCCTCGGAGCGCCTGCCGGCGCAGTGGTTCAGCGTCTGGGAGGGCTCGTGCTGGTACAACTCCACCGTGGATGTGACCTTCAACGAGGCGCCGTTCTACTTCGCCTTCTGGCCGGACCTACTCGAGCTGATCTTTGCCGAATGGGCCCAGCATGCCAACGACCCTGAAACCGAACACCGCCGCAGCGTCGACAGCGCCGCGCCGGGCCAGCACCCGCCCGCCGCGCCCGAGGAGTTTGCCGGCGCGGTCCTCGAACACGACATGGGCGCCGGCTGGACGGCCAACGGCCAAAGCTACCACCACGCTATGCCGGTGGAGGAAAACGCCAATTTCCTGCTGCTGCTCTACGCCCATGCCCGCTGGTGGGGTCGCGAAGCGCTGTTTGAGCGTTACCAGGACCTCTGTCGACGCCTGGTGGACTACTTGCTCTGGGCCGATTCCACCGGCAATGGCTTCCCCGACCGCGGCACCGCCAACACCATCGACGATGCCAGCCCGGCGGTGCAATACGGTCGCGATAACGTCTACCTCGGCATCAAGCGTCTGGCAGCCCTGCATGCCGCCCGGCGCATCTTCGAGCGACTCGGGGATGCGGCCTATGCCCGTCGTTGTGAGGCCGCTCTGACGGTCGGCCTGGCGACCCTGCGCGCCGGCTGGCTCGGGGACCACTGGGGTGTCTGTCTGGACCGCACCACGGCGGGCCTGCGCGATGCCTGGTCGGGCAAGCCGCTACCCGAGGCTGAACTGCGCGGCTGGGACGCCTACAGCCTCTACACCGCCAACGGCCTGCTGCCCCTGTTGATGATCGGCGACCTGCCTGCCGGACTCGACCTGAACCACCTCCGGACCGATCTGGTCAATGCCGAACGCGCCTGCCGCACCGCCTACGGCAGCGGCCACTCGAGCGCGGACCGTGAGAATGTCTGGATCTCGATGAACATGTGGCGCGACGCCATCGCGGGCTACCTCGGCATCGACATGCTGGAGAACGCCGAGCGCTACTGGTCGTTGCAAGCGTTTGCCAATGGCAGAGCGGCGGAGAAGGCCAACGGCTTCAGCGAGACCACGCTGCGCAACAACCTGGTGCTGTACCCTCGCGGCACCGCCGGCTTCGCCTGGCTGTTTGGCGCCGCGGGCCTGACCATCGACCGGGTCTATGACGCCATCACCATCCGCCCGTCCCGCAGCGGTCGCATCCCGCTCCTGCCCCTGGCCGACTGGGGCGCTGGCCACATCCCGACCACGGAAACCACCGGCGGCCAATTGGGCCATACCCGATTGCTGGCCAAAGGACGCCGACCCAAGACCCCCCGCTGAACCCGGAGCGCACCATGATCTTCGTCGGCCACAGCATGGCAACCCCGGGGCGCACCGTCTACGAGAGTATCGACTGCTTCCGGGCCCTTGGCCTGGACGGCATCGAACTGGCCTGCCGCCCCGGGACGGACTTCGAGGGCTCCATCGACAACGCCCGCGCCGTGCGCATGGCGGATTACGCCGGCTACAACGGCCTGCCCATCATCGCCATCACGCCCTACGCCTGGGACATCAACCACCCCGATCCCACCCCCGCCGCCGCCGCCCGCCGCGAACTGCGGCGCGCCCTGGAACTGGCCGACCTCATGCGGGCCCGCTTCGTGCGGGCCTACGGCGGTCGCGAACAGCCCGCCGATCCCCAAGGCGGCTTCGCCAGGACGGTCGACGCCTTGCGTGAAGTCGGCGCCCAGGCTGCGGACAGGGGACTCTCGCTGGTGGTCGAAAACCACCCGGGAACCATGACCCGTACCGGCGCCGCTACCCGCCGCCTCGTGGACGCCGTCGGCCTAGCTGCCGTGCGCGCTCTGTACGACCCGGCCAATGTCCTGCATGATACCCCCGAGCCCTGGCAAACGACGCTCCAGGCCCAGGTCGGCGTCATCGCCTACGTCCACGCCAAAGATTTTAGCCTGCGTGACGGTAAACGCCGCGCCTGCCCGGTCGGCGCCGGCGTCCTGCCCTGGCGCGACATCCTGCGGGAGTTGCGCGCTACGGGCTATGACGGAGCCATCTCTTTCGAGTACGAGAAGATGTGGTATCCCGCCGATCTGGAGGATGCCGAGACTGGCCTCGCCGCCTGCCTCGGTTTCGTGCGGGAAATCGTGGCCAGTTTGAAACTATCGGTGCCTGCCGCGCCGATACGCGGTTGATTCTACTGTGTTGCGGTGCTATGTAAGCAACGCTTCATAGGACTCGTCTCTGCGCCCCGGTCGTCGACACGGCGTCGGCCAGGCGCAGAGAGTGCCAAAGAACAGTCCTGATTGCACGAATGGCCGTGTTCCGCCGCGACGGGCTCAGCCACAGCCAGCGCGGGAGCAGAGCGAGTGACCGGACGGGGACGCCAGTGCCGACGGGCGGGTGGTCCCTGGTGTCCTTATATTGCCAATAGGTGTGTGGGTGAAGACCTCTGATACGGATCTGGTGAGTTCAGTCTTCGAGCATCGCCTGCAGGACACTGATCTCGATAAGCTTCTGGGCGTACTCTCCACCGACAACCGCGAGCACCTCCTCGAGAGGTTCCGCGGCCTGCTTATGCACACGGTGCGCCTGGTCGATGTGGCGCACCAACTGGGCCAATTCCGCGCGCTGCACCTGGTGCTGCCGCGGTTTATGACCATCCTCACCGAGACCCTGGACGCTGAACGCAGTTCGCTATTTCTGTACGATGAAACGGCCGACGAGCTCTTCTCCCGGGTCGCCCTCGGCGATGACGTCGAGGAAATCCGCTTTCCCGCCGGCGCCGGTATCGCGGGCTGGACCTTTCGCAACGGCGAGGACATCCTGATTCAGGACGCCTACGCCGACACGCTCTTCAATTCGGAGATCGACCGTAAGACCGGATACCGCACCCGCAACATCATCTGCGTGCCCCTGCGCAACGCCATGGGTAGCACCGTGGGCGTCGCCGAAGTCCTGAACAAACGCAATGGCGATTTCGACCAGCACGACCTGCTGCTGCTCAGGGCCATGTGCTCGCAGGCCGTCTCCGCCCTCGAGAATGCCCGGCTGTTCGAGGAGGTCGCCGCCGCCCGGCACCAGGAATCCCGCATCTTCGAGGTCACCCACGCCATCTCCTCCGAGCTGAATCTGAACCGGCTGCTGGAACGCATCGTGTCGGTCACCACCGAAATCCTCACCGCCGAGCGCAGCACGCTGTTCCTCTACGATGCGGCCACCCACGAATTGTGGTCGCGCGTGGCGGAGGGCATGGGCTCCGGTGAAATCCGTTTCCCGGCGGACAATGGCCTGGCCGGCGCCTGCCTCAACGCCGGCGAGACTATCAACATCCCGGAAGCCTACAGCGACCTGCGCTTCAACCGCGAGGTGGACCGCAAGACGGGATTCAAGACCCGGACCATCCTCTGCGTGCCTGTCCTCAGCCGCAAGGGCGAGAAGATGGGGGTGATGCAGGTCCTGAACCGTCGCAAGGGCCCCTTCACCCGCCAGGACGAGAACCTGCTGCAGGCCTTTGCCGCCCAGACCAGCATCGCGCTGGAGAATGCCCGGCTCTTCGAGGAAGTTATGAACGCCCGTAACTTCAACGAAAGCATTCTGCAGAGCCTGACCAACGGCGTGATCACGCTCGACGTGAACTTGCAGATCACCAAAGTCAACGAAGCGGCCCAGCGCATCTTCCGCCTCGATGACACCGTCATCGGTCGACATATCAGCAGCGCCCTCGGCCATGCCAATCCTTGGGTGGAAGAGTCACTTCGCCGCACCAGCCGCGGCGGCAAACCGGACCTGGCGATGGACCAGGAGGTCATCCTGCCCGGCAACGACTTCATGGCGGTCAACCTCGCCACGGCGCCGCTCATCGACATTCACGACGATCCGATCGGCGTGATGCTGGTGGTCGAGGACATCACCCGCGAGAAGCGCATCCGCGGCACCATGGCCCGCTACATGACCAAGGAAGTCATGGATAAACTCCTAGAGAGCGGCGACGCGGCCCTCGGCGGTACCGCCCAGGAGGTCACCATCCTGTTCTCGGACATCCGCGGCTTCACGCCCCTCAGCGAGTCCCTCGGGGCACGCGAGACGGTGGCCCTGCTGAATGACTACTTCGCCGCCATGGTGGACGTCGTGCTGGACCACGGCGGCATGCTGGACAAGTACATCGGAGACGCCATCATGGCGGTCTTCGGCGCCCCCTTCACCGGCGAGCATGACGCCGACAACGCCGTGCAGGTCGCCGGCGAAATGATGCAGACTCTGGTCAAACTCAACACCCGCCGCCGGGCCGCCGGCCTGCAGACCATCGCCATCGGCATCGGCCTTAGTTGCGGGGAAGTGGTCGCTGGTAATATCGGCTCGCCACGACGCATGGACTACACCGTCATCGGTGACAGTGTCAACGTCGCCTCACGCCTGGAGGGAGCCAACAAGCTCTATGGCACCGATGTGCTGATGTGCGACTCGGTCGTGGCCTGCCTGCATGTGCCGCCGCGCCTGCGCGAGATTGACCTGCTCTGTGTCCGCGGCCGGACCCAACCCGTCCGCGTCTTCGAGCTGCTTAGCCACCACACCCGCGAGTCTTTCCCCAATATGGACCGCGTACTTCTGGCCTATGAAGAGGGCCTCAGTTCATACCGGCAGCGCGAGTGGCGTCTGGCGTCCGATTACTTCCAGGAAGCCCTCGATGCCAATCCCAACGATGGTCCTTCGAAGCTGCACCTGGCCTCCTGCCGCGATTACCTCGTGACGCCCCCCGGCGACGATTGGAACGGCGCTCGCATGCTGCATGAAAAGTGACGACCTGGGCAGTAAGGGAGTCCGTCTGGAGCGCTGAAGGCGCGCTAAGATACCAGCCTAGGGCAACGCCCTGGGACGGGGGCGGTTATGGGTTTGAGCCCTGTAGGGGCGAGCTATCTGCCCTAGGTTCGCGTTGACCTCGTATGGACCGCCTCTTCAGGGCTCAATCCTCGGTGTGGACGGGGTA
>CAIZKT010000216.1:0-5068 GCA_903933565.1 uncultured Victivallales bacterium
AGCCCACCGCATCTCCACCAGACCGCGGTGGAGCCCACCGCATCTCCACCAGACCGCGGTGGAGCCCACCGCATCTCCACCAGACCCCGGGGGTGGACCGTTCACGGGCCGACGGCGGGCTTCTTCATCATCTCGTCGTGCACCAACTGCAGCCAGGTGATGATGTCGATTTTCTGAGGGCACTTCTTCATGCAGGCACCGCAGGCCACACAGAGCCCGCCATGGTTCGCCGCCAGATGGCCCTGGTAGATGATGCGGTTGAGGACACCCTGCATGCCGCCGAAGGCTTTGACCCCGTTGTACAGATCGAAGGCGACCGGGATGTCGACCTTGTGCGAACAGGGCATGCAGTAGCGGCACTTGGTGCATGGGATCGGCACCGAGCCCGCGTATTCTCGGCAGGCGGCCCGCACCACCTCGATCTCGGCCGCGGTCAGCTTTCCGCTGCCGGAACGGTCGGCGCTAGCCAGATTCTGCTCGACCTGCTCCAGCGTGCTCATGCCGCTGAGAACCACTGCCACCTGCGGCTTGTGCCACAGCCACTGCAAGGCCCACTCGACCGGGCTGCGCGCCGGCGCTGCCTGCTGGAAGACTGCCGCTACCTTGGGCGGCGGGGCGGCCAGGCAGCCACCCAGGAGCGGCTCCATGATGACCATCGCCAGCCCCTTGGCCGCGCCGTACTCGAGTCCCCGCGTGCCAGCCTGGACGGTCTCATTGGCGTAGTTGTACTGAATCTGCGCCAGCCGCCAGCCAGCATAGCTATCCACGATCTCCTTGAACAACTCGAACGAGTCGTGGTACGAAAAGCCCAGGTGCCCGATCTTGCCGGCCTCTTGCGCCTTCTCAAGCCGCTCCAACACCTGGTGACGCGCTACCAATGGCCAGGTCGTGCGGGCCAGGTTATGCACCAGATACAGGTCGATGTGCTCGTCACCCAGGCGCCGCAATTGCTCCTCCAGCAAGCGGTCAACATCCGCCGGACAGGTCACCATCCAGATGGGCAGTTTGGTGGCCAGGCGAACCTTGGCGCGATAGCCCTCCCGGAGCGCTTCGCCGACCAGCCCCTCGCTGTTCCCGCCGTGGTACGGATAGGCGGTGTCAATGTAGTTGACCCCCCGGTCGATCGCCGTGCGCAGCAAGCGCCGCGCCAAGGGCCGGTCGATGGCACTGGCGTCGGTGCCCACGAGGGGCAGCCTCATGCAGCCAAAACCCAGCGCCGATACCTCGAAACCCAGCGACCCAAAGGGACGGTATTTCATGATGATGCACCCTCGCGACGGCGGAAACAAAGAGCCACAAAGGGACGAATGTAGCCCCGACCCGCGCCTGTACGAACCGTAGTGGGAGACGCGCCCCCTTTTTGGAGTGCGTGTGGCAAGACCGCCAAAGGCGACCGCGACACCGCTTTGGCTGGGGTTACGGGACACGACCTCGGCTCAGCAAACGACTCCCGGCGGGGCGCCGGCAGTGAAAGCGGCGTCGACGGGCCGCGGCTGCAGCCCTCTGCCGCGCGCAGTCCATAGTGGGAGACGCGCCCCCTTTTTGGAGTGCGTGTGGCAAGACCGCCAAAGGCGACCGCGACACCGCTTTGGCTTGGCGCCTGTGCCATGCCTGAAGGCGTGTGTTCTCACGCAACCAGATACGCCAGACAGACCACGGGTTGTTGCGCCGCCCAGCCCGCTTTCTTGAAACCGCCCGACCGCACCCGTGGACAGACGCCCCGAGCCAGAGCATGGTAAACGCTTTGCCGACGGGCTCAATAAACCCGCCTCTCGACACGTTTAAGGAGCGAGTGCGGCAGGTATAGCCGCACCCGCGGCAGGATGGTTGTGCGGGCTCTGGCTACGCGCTAAGGTAGATTCTGCGGGGGGACCTGCCCCGCCCCCGAGCGTCAGACGCGATGTGAGGAAAACGCCATGGTAAAGCGCCGCTTCACCCTCATCGAGTTGCTGGTGGTCGTCGCCATCATCGCCCTGCTGGCCGGCATGCTGCTACCCGTGTTGCAGAAAGCCAGGGCCAAGGCAAAGATGACCGACTGCATGAATAACCTCAAGCAGATCGGCCTGGCGCTAACCATGTACCGCGATGACAGCGACGACGAGATGGCGCCCTGGCTTTCGGTCCTCTATCCAGTCTACATCAGCAGCGGCAACAACACCGACACCAGTCACGTGTTCCACTGCAAATCCGACCAGAATGAGGGCGCGCAGCACACCATCGCCACCTGGTCGCCGCGCAAGGACAACGCCTATCCGGAGGCCTACGATCGTACTGGCAGCGTACCGTCGGGCGTCAATGACTACAATATCCAGCGCAATCCGCAGGTGGAGCGCATCAGCTACTTCTACGAATTCAGCCATGCCGCCTGCAGTTTCATGTCGTCCTATGACTCCTGGTCGGCCTTCAAGAAGGAGCAACTGAAGACGGGCAATACCGGCAGCACGCCCTTCGATCCCACCATCTTCCCCGTGGTGCGCTGCTTCTGGCACATCACCAAGCTCCGGGGCAATTGGGGTGGCGGTAACTTCTCCAACGATCTCAAGCCCGTGATGAACATCACCTATTCCGGCAACCGCTGCTTCACGACGGCGCACTGGGAAAACGGGATTCTGGAGTGATCACTTTCCGGGCCGCAAGCTGCGGCTCGATTGAATGAGGGAAGCCCGGGGGTATCGCAATGCGGTTGAGAGTGTCCGCGCCGTCGCGATGTGAAGTGCGCTGGCAAGCCCTGCCGTCCAGCGGGGCGCGGCTCGTTCGTCCGCCGCCGCCACGCTTCGAGGGCCGCGGATCAGATCGTGGGTGACAGGAGAGCGACACTGATGAAGACTTGCAGCCTCTTGCTCGTAGCTTCCCTGGCCTTCTTCCTACTCTCCTGCGCCCACACAACACCCCCGGCCACGCCCGCCGCGGCGACAGGGACAACCCCAGCCGGCAAAGATGCCAAGCTGCTCGAGACACTGAAATCGGCCGAACACCGTGAAGTGCTCAAGGCCGCCAGCCAGCGCCTGGATGACACCCGTGCCGCCCTCAAGAGCGGCAAACTCGACGAGGCTGAAGCGGGCTTGCAGCCGCTAATCGGCCAGAGCCTTTTCGTCAATGAGGTCAACGAGTTACGCACCGAAATCCGCCAGGCCAAGGACAAGATTGCCTTGGTGCAGGGCAAGAAGGAGGCCGAACAGCGCGCCTTCACCGAGGTCGAGCAACGCCAGACCCTGCCGGGCACCTACGGCAGCACGGTCACCATCACCGGCGAGTCGGGCTCCTTCACCCTCCCGCCTGGTCCCATGGAAGCGCTGTTCAGCAAGAAGGTCAGCCTCAAGGTCCAGAACGCCGGGGTCAAGGAACTGGTCCAGGCGTTGACTCAGATCGAAGGGCTGAACATCATCGCCGACGATGCCCTCGAAGCCAAAAAGACCCTTACCGTTGATGTCCGCAACGCGCCGCTGAGCGAAATCCTGAGCTACGTGGCCCGCAACATGGGCATCGCCTTCAACCTCGGCGAGAACGTCGTCTGGGTCACCGCCAGCGAGGAAAAGGAAGGCGGCGGGCCGAAGCTCGAAACGCACATCTACCGCCTGAAGCAAGGCTTCATCCCCCAGTTGAAGCCGAGCCCGGGCGCCGCGGACGGCGACAAGGGCGGCGGAGCCGCCGGTGGAGCCGAGGACACCGATCTTGAGGACGCCCTCGAAGCCATCAGCGCCGACAGCCCCGAGGGCGCCTCCTACCGCGTCTTCCGCAACCGCAACCTCCTCATGGTGCGCAACTCCCGTGAAAACCTGCGCCTGATCGAGAAACTCATCGAAGACCTCGACAAGCCCCCCCGCCAGGTGCTCATCGAGGCGCGCTTCCTGACCATCTCGCAGGAGGACTTGCTGGAGTTTGGCGTCGGCATCACGGACACATCGCCGACGATGAGCATTGATACGAACGGCAACAGGGTTCCCCCGTCAGCTCTGAACTCGGTGGATGCCAACGACCCCACCCGGCTCCGGGCCGCGGACTTCGCGAGTACGGCGCTGGGGACTTTCAGCACGGACAACCCGGCAGCCGGGGCTCTGACCTTGGGCGGTGTCATCGGCGGCCGTACCTACGACTTGGTGATAAAGGCCCTGCAGAAGAACAACTCGACGCGCACGCTGAGCGCTCCCCGGATAACCGTGCTGAACAACCAGAGCGCCCACATCCGTAAGGGCGACACGTTGAAATACTGGGACACGCCAGAGGCCGGCAACGCCGAAGGTTCCGCGACCATCACTGCGGGTGACCCGAAGGAGGTGGAGGTCGGGGTCACCCTTGACGTAAAGGTCAGCATCGGCAATGACGGCCAGACGGTGCTTCTCGGGCTCCAGCCGGAGGTGAAGAGCATCCTCAGTTGGGTGGACGTTCCGCCCCCGGTAGTCGCTGTCCGCGGTGGCAACGCGCCGGAACCGAAGCCGTCAAAAGCCCCCAACACCACGGAAAGTACCCTCACCACGACGGTCGCGGTCAAGAGCGGTGAGACGGTCGTCCTCGGCGGCATGGTTTCCGACACCAACACCAAGACCGTCAAGAAGATCCCCTACCTGGGCGACATTCCCTACCTGGGCTTCCTCTTCCGCCACACGACCGACTCGGATGAGCCGACCCACCTGCTGATCTTCGTGACCGCTACCGTGATCAGCGACTCCGGCCAGTTCGTCAAAGTGCAGGAGGCGGCCAAGTGATCTCCGCCGTGGCATGCCACCGCACCGCGCGGCGCGGCGGGACACAGCTGCGTCAAGCCGCAGGCACTCCAAAGCTTGGCCTGACGGCCAGCGCGGTATGGCACCGAGTCCCGGCAAGGACGGGACTCTTTGGACTGCGGCGGCTGGACGCCGCTTTCGCGCGGGCACAGCTCGCGCAAGCAGCCAGCGGAACAAAGCTGCGTCAATCCGCAGGCACTCCAAAGCTTGGCCTGACGGCCAGCGCGGTGGAGCCCGCCGCATCTCCAGCCGTATTTTGGAGAGGCGCCTGGCCTCAGGCGCGGCGGTGGCCCCCCACCGCATCTCCATTCCCCTGGAGAGGCGCCTGGCCTCAGGCGCGGCGGTGG
>CAIZKT010000217.1:0-1671 GCA_903933565.1 uncultured Victivallales bacterium
CGTGGTCTGTCTGCCGTATCGGGTGGCGCGAGAACACCCGCCGTCAGTCATAGCACAGGCGCCAAGCCAAAGCGGTGTCGCGGTCGCCGCAGGCGACCATGCCACGCGCACTCCACCTGGCCGACGCGCGATATGGACTGCGTGCGGCAGAGGGCCGCGGACGCGGCCCGTCGACGCCGCTTTCACGGCCGACGGGACGACGGCGGTCGTTATCTTAAAACAGCCCTGCCCGCCGGCCGCGGTCAGTTGCATTCTGCGGCTGCCGTGCGATGGTCTTTGCCCGCACTAGGCGGAAGGGCAGGTTGAGCGTATCCCTGCACTCAGCGTATGGCGCCGCAGGGGGGAGCTGCTGGCGCTGGTTGTCGGCACGACCACTTGCCGGGGCGCGTGGAGATGACCAGTGAACCTTGGGGAACTCGTAAAACGAAGCCCCGCACTGCTGCGGGTGACTGTGCTTGCCATTCTTCTGGCCGCAGGGACGGCCCTGCTTTGGGCGTGGCGGCGGGGGGCCATGCCGGGGTGGCTCCGAGCGGACCGGGAACTGCTGGCCACGGTCGGCCCCCGCCAGATTCGGACTGCCGATTTCGTCCGCGAGATCAGTCGGCGCGGCGGCAGCCGTCAGGAACTCCTGGACAGACCGGCGCTGCTGCACGAGATGATCGTGCGTGAAGCGCTCTTGGTCAGGGCCAGGGCGGCGGGCCTCGAGGAAGATCCCGACTTCATCCGGGAACGGCAGAGCCTGCTGATCGGCTGCCTGCGTCGACGCGAACTCGAACCCCGACTGGCGAACGTGGCCGTTTCCGACCTCGACATCCAGGCGGACTACGAGCGTGACCAGGCACCCTTTAGCCAACCGGCCAGGCGCCGGTTGGCGATCCTATTCGTCGCCACCAATCCGCAGATGGCCCCCGAGGCCCGCGCCCGTTGCCAAGCCCGAATCGACGAGGCCCGACGCAAGGTCTTGGCCCAGGCCGAAACCGCGGCGGCGAAGGGGTTTGGGGCCTTGGCGGTGGAGTATTCCGAGGACCAGACGACACGCTACAAGGGGGGTGACCTCGGCTGGGTCGAGGACGGCCGCGATCTGGGGGGCTACGGCCCGGAGGTGGTCAAGGCCGGATTTGCCTTGGCGAAGGTCGGCGACGTCAGCGACATCATCGCCACCGACCGCGGGCTGTACCTGGTGCGGCTGGCCGACCAACGGCCGCCACAGACCAGCCCTCTGGAAGACGTCCGCGAGCGCATTCGGCACCTGCTCTTGCGCGACAAGCAACGCCAGCTCGAAAAGGCTTTCGTCGATCAGGCCCTCAGCGCCGTGACGGTGAAGATCTTCGAGGATGCCCTCCAACGGCTGCCTCCGACTGCTCCGGGCCAGCGCCCGGACGCGGGGGCACCGCCAGACCTACCGCGCTAAGCCGACCGAGACGAGCGCCGTAGGGGTTCCGTTTCAACCCGATTCGCTACGCTCAGCGCCCACTCCAAAGCCTGGCTGGCTACGCCATGACCCCGCTTACCTCCCTGGAGCCCGCGATGCCAAGCCCGTTCCGGGCAGGTTCGCGGTATCCCCAGCCGGTTCGCGGTAGCCGCCGTCCGCAAGACCCAGCCTCCCTGGAGCCCGCGCTGCCAAGCCCGTTCCGGGCAGGTTCGCGGTATCCCCAGCCGGTTCGCGGTAGC
>CAIZKT010000218.1:0-4325 GCA_903933565.1 uncultured Victivallales bacterium
CCACCGCCGCGCCTGAGGCCAGGCGCCTCTCCAGGGAAATGGACCGGCCGCGGCTCGCGGCCAGCGCCTGAGGCCAGGCGCCTCTCCAGGGGAATGGAGATGCGGTGGGCTCCACCGCCACGCCTGAGGCCAGGCGGCTCTCCAGGGGAATGGAGATGCGGTGGGCTCCACCGCCAGCGCCTGCGGCCAGGCGCCTCTCCAGAAGACGCCGTGGGGACGCGGGGCGGCGGTTTCGGGGCCTTTGCAGCTTGACATTCGGGGCGCCGATGGTTATGTATTGTTGCCCATGACGGGCTGGGGTAAGTGCCGCGGTTCCTACCATTCGATGCAAGAAGTACCATGAGCAGCAGTTTCGAGTCACCCCGAGTCCTGATCATGATCCCGGCCTACAATGAGGAGGAAGCCATAGGCCGGACCCTTGGCGCCCTGCTGCAACACTGCCCGAGCGCTGACGTCCTGGTGCTCAATGACGGCTCGACCGACGCGACGGCACGGGTCGTCGACGACCTGGTCGCCAGGCTGAAGACGCGGCGTATCCGACTGATCAACCTGCCGCTGAACACCGGCATTGGGGGTGCGATCCAGACGGGGTTCATTCACGCTGTGCGCGGCCGCTACGACTACGCCGTTCAGCACGACGGCGACGGCCAGCACGATCCGGCCGCGATCCCTCTGCTTCTTGCCGAAGCCCAGGCCAAGAACCTCGATTTGTGCGTAGGTTCACGCTTCCTGGCGCCCGCGGGAGAGGGCTACCGTGGCACGATCCTGCGCCGGGTCGGCATCACCTTCTTCGCCAGACTCATCAGCCTCCTGGCTGGAGTCCGGGTGACCGATCCCACCAGCGGTTTTCGCATCTACAGCCGGCGCGCCATCGCCGTGTTCTCGCGCTACTACCCGACCGACTACCCCGAACCCGAGGCGCTGTCGTACTGCGTGCGCAACAGCCTGCGGGTCGCCGAGTTCCCCGTGACCATGCGCCACCGTGAGGGCGGCCAGAGTTCCATCCGGCATTTCCATACTGCTTACTACATGGTGAAAGTGACTCTGGCGATTCTGGTGGACTGGATCCGGAAGACGGAAGGGGCCGAGGCATGAACGCCAACACGCTGATGCTGGTCGGGGGAGTGACGGCTTTCATCCTCACCTTGCACCAGGTTCGCGCCAAGGTGCTGCAGGAGAAGTATGCCTTGGGCTGGCTGGGCTTGGCGCTCTTCGTGCTTGCCGTCGGCATTGCCCCGGAATGGCTCTACCGCTTCACCGTATGGGCGCGCTTAGCCAATGCCAGCGCAGTGCTTTTCGTGGCACTGACCATCATCTTTTTGTTCTCCTTTTCCGTCAGTATCTCCCTTACTGACCTGAACCGACGGAATCTGCGCTTGCTCCAGGAGCTTGCACTGCTGGAGGCGCGGGTCAGGGAATTGGAGGGCAAGCCTCCCAAAGAGACCCCCGAATGACCGCCGAAGACGCCTCCTCCGTCTATCCACGTCGGTTGTTTTGGCTCGCCCTGGTGGCTTTCGGTCTCTGCCTGCCCATGATCCTCTTTGATCAGGATCCAGGCAAGGACACCTCCACGTACTACTCGCCCATGATCCGGGCCTTCAGCCAGGGCGACTGGGCCCATGCCTTCTGGCCCATGATCTCGCCGCTCTTCATCTGCGTCGGTAGTGTGTTCGCCTGGCTCGGGGCGGCGCCGTATACGGCCGCTAAGATCACTTCGGCGCTCTTCTTCGCGGCGGGTATCTGGCCCACGTACACTGTGCATCGTCGTGTCTTCGGCGCGCGCCCCGCCTGGACCGCTGTCGTGCTCTATGTCCTCTGCGCGCGGCTGATCCGCTACGGCGGGGCTGGCCTGCTGGACAGCGGCAAGACCTTTTTCCTCATCCTGGTCGTGAGCGTCTTGCTGTCCTTCTGGGAGGCTCAATCCTGGCGCTCGGTGCTTCTCCTGGCGGTCGGCGGCGCCGGGTTGTGCCTGATCCGGGGTGACGGGGTCATCTTCTTTGCCATTGCCGCAGCCATCGCCCTGCTGCGGGAGACCCTGGCCCAGGCAACCCGCCTAGGCAACATCCGTTCGTGGCGCTTCCCGCGTCGTTCCCTGAGCGCCTTGTTGTTGGCTTTCGTCCTGATCTCGCCCTGGCTGGCCTACGAATGGGTCCAGGTGGGCTTCCCGGCCCTCGATGTACGACAGGTCACACGGGTGCAACGAGTGGCGGTCTCCCTGGGGGTGCAGCTTCCCCCGCTGGTCGGTCGGCTTCCGCGTCAGCCCGATGAGAATCTCGCCCTGAAGAAGATCCCTGGGGCGCCCCCGCCCGCACGTCAATCCGGGTCTTGGCAGGCGTCCGGGCGGGCCCGGGCCCTGGGCGAGATCGTGAGTGGCCTCTTCCCCGTGTATCTGCTGCTGGCGTTTCCCGTCATCGCGATGCGAATCCGCCGCCGCCGTTGGACGCGGGCTGAGACGGTTCTGCTGGTCGCCATCGCGGCGCACACGCTGCTGTTGCTGGCGGCCCTGGGCGTGGCCTTGATCACCAAACGCTATGTGACGGCCGCCATCCCGCTGCTGCTGGGGTGGGCCGCGCTGGGCTGGCAGCAGGCAGCCGACTGGATGCACACGAAACAACCCCGCCACGGAGCGCGTGTGGCCGGGGGCGTGGCCGTCATCTTTGCCCTCATCATGGCCTGGGATGGCGCCTCACGGGCACGCCGGCCGCTGATGTCCGGACGAGCCCCCGAAATCCGCGCCACCGCCGCCTGCGCGGAGTGGCTCAAGACCTCTGGCACCAGCCTGATTGCGCCCCAGGATACCGCCCTGGAGTCAACGGCCTACCTGTACCACAACGGCCGCCGTCTCAGGGTGGTCACACTGGAACCGTCCCTCGCTCTGTTCGCCGACGCCGACCTGGTCAATCCGCGCCATCTGCGCGAGTTCTACGACCTAAGCGCCTTCCTGGAGTTCTGCGAACTCAACCGCGTACACTTCGTGGTCTGGGACAAGGCTCTGGCGGCTATCTGCCCCGATCTCAAAGACCCCGCCGCCCTGCCCGCCGCCCTCTTCACGCCCATGAACACGGGCGCCACGGCCACCGGGATGCAGGTCTTTGGTTACCGACCGTGCCTCGTAGGGCAGGCGCACCCATCGTCTTGAAAGCGCTTTGTCCGACCCCGGTCGCGAGCCGCCGCGGTGTCACGAGGCCCAGCCGATCACCGCTTCTCCTGCAGCTCGGCGTTGAAACGGTTCCGGTTGGCTTCCCACCAACCCACCGCTTCCGCCCGCGTGGTGAACTGCGCCGAGATCAGGAAGTACAATGCGGCATTGACGCTCCGACGGATGTCGGTTGACGGGCTGTTGAGGCCATCGAAAAGCACGTATAGCGCATCCTGGCTGGGGGCAAAGGTAATGGCCGAGATCACGGCTTCGCTCACGTCCTCATAGGCGGAGAGGATTCCTGCCTGGTAGAGGTCCAGGCGCAGGTCCGCTGGCTTCGACTCCAGGATCCCGAAGACCGCCGCGCGAACCTCGGTTTCCGGGTCCCGTATGGCATCCTTCAGGAGCGCGGTGACGCCGACATCGGAAACGGCCGCCAAGGCGTTGACCGCCGCGACGCGAACGCTCGCCTCGGCATCGGTGAGGCCCCGCCGAGAGACGGGAATGACCGCGGCCACTTCATATCCCCCAATCACCTCAAGCGCGCGTCGGCGAATATCGGGGTCGGTGGACGTGAGAGCCAGCTCGACCACGGCCAGCACGCGGGCGTGCGGTACACCATCCAGCTGGTCCAGCAGTTCCATTCTGGCGGTCGTGTCAGCCGCGTCCCGGAAACGGGATTCCGCGGTGTCGAGCAGCTCCTGCTGTTCGGGGCTCGGTTTTCGGATAAAGGCGCGCCCCTCCGGCTGCGGCGCCACCGCGCTCGAAGCAACCATTCTCAGACGTTCCTGCAAAGCCTGCATCTCAGCCGCGGTGCGCTTGGGCCGGAGTGCCCGCGCGGATCGGCGCGCCAGGGCGGAACGTGCCCGTGGCTCGCGCGGCTCCCCCGCTCGTGCCTCGGGTCCGGCGCTGCTCTTGGCCTTACGCCGACAACTGGCCAGGGTACAGAGACCCGCCACAAGGGCCACGAGGGCCAGCAGGCAGAGAACAAAGACAAGGCGGGATAGTCGCGGTCTATGCTGCGATACCATCGTGCGCTCCCGACCCCCTTGGCGGTAACAATAAGCGACCTGTGCAATAAGAGAGTCCGTCTGAAGCGCTGAAGGCGCGCGGCCATACCAGCCCAGGGCAACGCCCTGGGAATAGAATGGTTATGGGTTTGAGCCCTGTAGGGGCGAGCCATCTA
>CAIZKT010000219.1:0-2836 GCA_903933565.1 uncultured Victivallales bacterium
GCCACCGGCGCCGGCAAGAGCACCCTGCTCAGCCTGATCCCACGCTTCTACGATGCCGGCGCCGGCCGGGTGCTGGTCAACGGCACCGACGTGCGCGAACTGCACCTGGACGACCTGCGCCGCAATGTCGGCATTGTCTTTCAGGAGAACTTCCTGTTCAGCAACTCGGTGGCGGCCTGCATCGCCTTCGGCCGGCCGGAAGCCACCCGCGAACAGATCGAGCGGGCGGCGCGGGTGGCGGCGGCGCACCGCTTCATTGAGAAGCTGCCGCAGGGCTACGAGACGGTGGTGGGCGAGAGCGGCAAGGGCCTCTCGGGAGGGCAGCGACAGCGCCTGGCCATCGCCCGGGCCATCCTGCTGGAGCCGAGCATCCTACTGCTGGATGATCCCACCGCGGCCATCGACTCACAGACCGAGCATGAGATCCTGGAAGCCATGGAGAGCGCCATGGCCGGGCGGACTACCTTCGTCGTCGCCCATCGGCTCAGCACCCTGCGCCGGGCGGATTTCATCCTGGTGCTCGAAAATGGCCGGATCATCCAGGCTGGCCGACACGCTGAGTTGGCCGAGCAGAAGGGCCCCTACCGCTGGATCATCGCCCACCAGCTCACCGACGAGGAGACGCGCCGACTGCTGGCCGTACCTCCCGGCGTCTCGGCCCTCGCGGCGGGGGGCCTCCCATGAGTGCCACGCCGCGCCTATCCCTGACCCAATTCCAGCGCGATGACGATGTCGAGGACGAGGAGCGTCCGCTGGACACGCGCCTCATCCGGCGTCTGTTCACCTACACACGGCCCCATGCTCGGACCCGCAATGTCCTGTTTGTCCTGGTGCTCATCCGTGCCATCCAGCTGCCCAGCCTGGCCTGGGTCCTGGGCGCCGTCATCACCGGTCCCATCAGCCGTGGCGACCTGCGCGGGACGCTGCTCGGCGCGGCCGGTTTCGCGGCTCTGACGGCGCTGACCCAGCTCACCCTACACTTCCGCCACCTGCTGGCCTTGCGCCTCGGCGAATCCGTGGTTTACGACCTGCGTACGGCACTCTGCAACCACCTGCTCGCCATGCCCATGAGCTTCTTTCACCGCGAGAAACTCGGCCGCATCATCAGCCGGGTGACCTCCGACATCGAGGCGGTCCGCGCCGGGGTGCAGAATGTGGTCTTTGTCAGCCTGGTGCTGGGCGGCCAGATGATCGTTTCGGCGCTGTTCATGTTGTACTGCGACCGGGTGCTGTTTCTGGTGGTCCTGGCGCTGGCGCCGGTGATGTGGCTGATCAACCGGCTGTTCCGCCAGCGCTTCAGCCGGGTCATGCGCGCCAACCAGGAGAGCTTCAGCCGCCTGACCGCGACCTTGGCCGAGTCGGTGAACGGCGTCCGCGTAACGCAGGGGTTTGTGCGGCAGGATGTCAACGCGGGCATCTTTGCGGACATGGTAGCGACCCACTCGGAGTACAACGTCGAGGTGGCGCGCACGGCGGCCATCTTCCTGCCGCTGCTGGAGTTTACCAGTCAGATGTTCATCGCCATGCTGTTGCTGATCGGCGGCTACCGCGTACTCACTCCCAGCATCGGCATGCCGCTCAGCGACTTGGTCCACTTCTTCTTCCTGGCCGGTATCTTCTTCGAGCCCGTACGCAGTATTGGCGACCTCTATCACCAGGCCCTCGCCGCCATGGCCGGCGCCGAACGCATCTTCCGCGTGCTCGATACCCCGCCGGAGTGGCAGGACTCCCCCACCGCCGAGGACCTGCCCCGGCTCAACGGCCGGGTCGAATTCAGCCGGGTCTCCTTCAGCTACACCCCCGAGCGCCGCGTCCTGCACGACATCGACCTGGTGGCCGAGCCCGGCCAAACCGTCGCTCTGGTGGGGCACACGGGCAGCGGCAAGACCACCATCATCAACCTGCTGGCGAAGTTCTACCTCCCCGGCGCCGGCGAAATCCGCCTTGACGGCCGCGAGCTCCGCGGCGTGCGGGCTGAGTCATTGCACCGGCAGATGGGGATCATTCAGCAGGAGAACTTTCTGTTTACCGGCACGGTGATGGACAACATCCGCCTCGGGCGGCCGGAAGCGACCGACGCCGAGGTCACCGAGGCGGCTCGGCGGTTGGACTGCCTGGACCTGCTCGAGGCGCTGCCCGACGGGCTGCAAACCGTCGTCGGAGAGCGTGGCGCCGGGCTCTCGCTGGGGCAGCGCCAGCTCGTCTGCTTCGTCCGCGCCATGCTGGCCGACCCGCGCATCTTCGTGCTCGATGAGGCCACCAGTTCCGTGGATGCGGTCACCGAAGCCCGCATCCAGCGCTCCCTGGCCACCCTGATGCAGGGCCGCACCTGCTTCGTCATCGCGCACCGGCTGAGCACCATCCGCAACGCCGACCAGATTCTGGTCATGGAGCACGGGAAGATTGTGGAACGGGGCACCCACGCCCAACTCATCGCCCGCAACGGCGTCTACGCCAACCTCTACCGCCAGTTCGTTCGCGCCACCTCCGACGAGGAGTGAGCGGGGGGCGCACCTCAGCTCCGTAGGTGGTGACTACTCAGAAGCGGTGAAGACATCGGGGTCGGTATCGGTATCGTGCCTGGCTGAACCACGTAAAGTGGATTGCGGACGGCATCTCTGATCCGCCGGGCGCCAGACGGGCGCCAGGCCTGGAGCAGCGCTCGGCCCGACCGGCCCCCAGCAGCCCCGAAGGGGCGTAATCCCTCAGCCCAGGGCACCGCCCTGGGTACCGGGCATACCCCAGATTCTCAGCCCCGAAGGGGCGCCATAGGTCGAGGAAGAGTTGCTCCGAACCGCGCAGGTGCTGCATTCGTTCGAAGGGGTTCGGCATCGGC
>CAIZKT010000220.1:0-3432 GCA_903933565.1 uncultured Victivallales bacterium
CAGGCGGCGAGCGTGGCAGGCTGACCTGGAGGGTCACGGGCGCGGGGAAGTCCACCCGGCGCAGGGCCTGAGTCACGGCGGGAAGGTTGGCTTGGATGACGCGCTCGTCGAGGTTGGCGCGCAGGGTGCCCTCACCCTCGATGGTCCCGTCTACCCGGTGCCAGGTGAAACGGCCCTTGGCGAACTCCGTCCCGCGCGGGTCGAGGTCGGCACGCCAGTTCTCGACGGTAAGATCCTGGCCGTTCCAGGTTCCGCCGGCCCGGAACTGGCTGACTGCAAGGCCCGTGAACTGGAGGTTGCGGCCGACTACCTCTGCCCGCATCTGCCACTGCGACGGTGCCAGGGGCGACGGCTCCAGCGCCATCGTAACATCCAGGGGCACCGGGGTCTGTACGTGCTCCAGCCAGTCAGGCGGGGGAGTGGACTGGAACCGCCACAGAGTGTAGGGATAGACATGTCCCTTGACGCGGCCGCTGAGCCGCTGTGCGGCCAGATCGAGAACCACGTCCCCCGAAATCGTCTCGTCACGCCCAAGGATCAGATTGAGCGACGCCAGACGGATCTCCGAGTGCTGATAGTGCAGGCCGCTCTTGAAACGGCTTACCAGCAGATCGCCCAGAACGATTTCTGCCAGACCGATCTCACCGTCGAACCTCAGGTCCTGCGGCTGCTGCAGATCGACTACCAGCTTGCCGCTGAGATAGGCGTCACGTTCCGACAGGGGGCAGGTTTTGAGCAGGTCTGAAACCCGTGCCAGGTAGGTCTCGGCGGACGGGCGGCGCTCGGCCCTCTGAGTCGTCCCTGGCCGCGTCGGCTGGGCGCCCGCGGTCGGGCTGGTGCCGGCGCCAGCGAACGGGGTCGCTTCCAACCCGCGGATTTCGGCCTCCAGATGCACGCTAATCTTCTCGGCCATGCCGCCCACGGTCAGGCCGACGACGCCATCCCGCTGCCGACGAGCCAAGCCGCTGCAACGTTCCAAACGCAACGCCGTGCGGGTGGAAGCGACCGCGGGGACCGGGCCGAAGTAGAGCGCCACACCGGCGCCGGTGAAGCTCAGTTCGCGGACCTGGAAGCGCCCTAAGATGAGCTCGCTCAGTTGCGCCCGCAGCTGTATTTCCCGGCAGTTGACCAGCAGCGGCATGCCCTGCCAGTCCAGCCGCACCCGCGCCTGCTCGATGACAACGCCGCGCGCCAACCCGGCGCGGATGTTGTCCGCGTGCAGGCTGATCCCTCGTTCGGCAAAGGCAGCGCAGATGAAATTGGCGCCCCAGTCTGGAATGCCCCGCGCCTCCCAGACCGCGTCGGTCAGCACCAGCACGACCCCGAGGAGCATGAATGCCCTGACGGTCGTCTTGGCTGACAGAAGCAGCAGCCGCTTCATCTCCGACCTGCCTTCCGTGCGTTGCCCGCCGTCGCCGACCGCAGCCGAATACGATCCTATTGCAGTCTGCCGGAGGATAGGCGCCGCGCCGCGGTCGTGACGCCGGCATCCAGCGCGGTTATAATAGCCCGTTGCGCCCACCCCGCAAGGCAGTACCCGGCACCCGGAACCGCACGTGTGGAGCTGGCCCGGCCCTCGGCCGCCGGCCTTGGCCGTGGCCCCCCCCGAGGTGCGGGTCAACCTGCCGCCCGACGGTCTGCCCTTCTTGGCGGCGTAGGCTCGGTCAGTGTCGTCCCGGGCTGACGTCCCCGGGGACGCCGACGGTCGCGGGGCTCATTCCCAGGCCGCGCGCAGCCCTTCGGCGGTCGCGTCCAGGGCCTCGGGAACGACGCGGAGGTCGGACAGAACCGACATGAAATTCGTGTCGCCTTGCCAGCGCGGCACCACATGCCCATGGACGTGATCGGCCAGCCCCGCCCCCGCGGCTTCGCCGAGGTTGAAGCCGAGGTTGAAGCCCTGCGGCGACATCAGCCGGGTCAACACCACGGTGCTTCTGGTCATCAGCCCCATCAGTTCGTTACGTTCCTGGTCCGTGAGCTCCGCCAACCCCCCGACGTGACGGTACGGGGCCACCAGCAAGTGCCCCGAATTATAGGGGAAGTCGTTGAGTAGCACGTAACAGCACTGACCGCGGTAGACGACGTGGTCAGCCGCAGTGACGCGCGCGCCCTTATCACACAGGAAACAGGCGTCGGCCTTGGGTCCCCGAATGTACTCGATACGCCAAGGCGCCCAGAGTGGCCGCGGGTGGGAGGTAAGGTGCGATTGTCCGATCACGGCTGCGGTCTCCGCCAGATCAACTCACGGACTCTCTCCACGGCGGAACTCGTGCATATTCCCGCCGAAGCCGACGGCACCATAGCGGTCACGAGCCAGCCTGGCAACCTGAGCGACGGCAGCGGCAGGGCTCCAAAAGGGTTCTGCAAGAGCCTCGACCAAACTAAAGTGACCAGGAGCGCGTGCATTCTGCCGAACCCGCGCTATAGTAGGCCTCGGTCGGAATTCGAATGAGCATCGTACGGGGTATGAGCTGCACTGTTACGCGTCTCCCGCATCGTTCCTGCCATCGTCTTGCCGCCTAACCGGTCCGGAAAAAACAGGCCTTTCCAGTGGACCCGGGAATTCAGAGGTAGGCCGGAACACAGTCAGGGAGATTGAAGCATGGGTAAGAAGCTCTACGTCGGAAACCTCAGTTACGACACCACCAGCGCCGACCTCAAGCAGATGTTCGCGGCGCACGGGTCCGTCATCAGCGCGGATGTCATCATGGACCGCGATGCCGGCCGTAGCAAAGGGTTCGGCTTCGTCGAGATGAGCACGGAAGCCGAGGCGCAGTCCGCGATCTCCGCCCTCAACGGGCAGGATCAGAACGGCCGGGCGCTGACCGTCAACGAAGCCAAGCCCCGCGAAGAGCGGCCGCGTGGCGGCGGCGGCGGTTTCGGCGGCGGCGGCGGCGGCGGCGGCCGGCGGTACTAAGCCACTCGCTCGGTACTAGATTGTGAAAGAAGAGGGAGGTCGCCTTCGGGTGGCCTCCCTCTTCTCTTTCGTGGCACGGGCCTCATTCCGCCTCTGCGCAGACTATTTGTCGCTGGGTCTATTGCTTTCCCGGCGTCCGCGCTAGATACTGCCCCCCGTCGAGCCCAAGTTGTCGTTATCAGCGGACTGGACCCCGGCCCGAGTGGCCGGGTCCGACACGGCGACACCGGGAGTGTCTCAACAGCATCGAGAAGAAGGAGTGCAGTCGTGAAAAACATGTGGAAGAGTCTCCGTCCGTTCACCCTGATCGAACTGCTGGTGGTGATCGCGATCATTGCGATCCTGGCGGGCATGTTGCTGCCAGCTCTGGCCCAGGCCCGTGAGAAAGCACGCCGCATCAACTGCACCAGCAACCTCAAGCAGATCGGCCTGGCCATGAAGATGTACAGCGACGACTTCAAGGAGCGCTACCCGGACGGCGAGAAGACCGATGTGGTGGGCCCGATGTCCATGAA
>CAIZKT010000221.1:0-18342 GCA_903933565.1 uncultured Victivallales bacterium
GTTTTGGCGGGTGTTCACCCACCGGCAGAGGCCGCCCGGAGAGCGGAGATGAAGTTCTGATGCAGGCACTTCTTGACCAGGCCAATTCCTTCCGTCGGGACGAACGCCGACAGGCGCTGGCGGCCCTGATCTCGCGCGGCTTGCCCACGGCTCCGGCGACGGACTGGGTCAATATGCACATGCACACCTTCTTCTCCTTCAACGGAGAGGGGTGGTCGCCGACGCGTCTGGCCTGGGAAGCAGCACACCGCGGGCTGTACAGCATGGCCATCTGCGACTTCGATGTGCTGCAAGGCCTGGAGGAGTTGCTCGAGGCTGCCGACCTGCTGCAACTGCGCGCCGCGGTGGGCTTCGAGAGTCGGACGTTCTTCCGGGAGTATGCCTCCCAGGAGATCAACAGCCCCGGCGAACCGGGCGTGTTCTACTTCATGGGCATGGGTTTTATCCGCTTGCCGTCGCCAGGGAGTCGGGCGGCGGCCGTGCTGGCGGACATGCTGGAGCGTTCCCACGCCCGCAATCGCAGCCTGATCCAGCGGATCAATGCCGGGCTGGGTGAGGTCTCCGTGGACTATGGCGCCGAGGTCCTGCCACTCACCCCGGATCGTAATGCCACCGAACGGCATATTGTCAACGCCTATCACGCCAAAGCCCTGCGCGAGTTCGGGGGCGACCCCGACACTGCCGCCGCTTTCTGGGCCGCCCGGCTCGGTCTGGATGTGCAGGATGCGTGCGGCTCGATCAAGGACACCAACCGCTTCACCGACAAGCTGCGTAGCAAGCTCATGAAGAAGGGCGGCCTGGGCTACCAGCAGCCCGACGCGGAGACCTTCCCCGCCCTCGACACGGTCATCGGCATGATCCGCGAATGCCGCGCGATCCCCATGAGCACCTGGCTGGACGGCACCAGCGAGGGCGAGAGCGCCCCCGCGACCCAGCTCGAGTGCCTCATGGCCAAGGGAGTCGAGGCGGTGAACCTCATCCCGGACCGGAATTGGAACCTCAAGGACGCCGCCGAAAAAGCCCGGAAGGTAGCCGAAATGGACCGCTACGTCGCGGCCGCGACGGCCCTCGATCTGCCCCTCAACGTGGGCACCGAACTGAACAAGGCGGGCCAGCGTTTCGTGGATGATTTCGGGGTCGCGCCCATGCAGCGCCATCACGCCAGCTTCCGGCATGGAGCGGAGATCATGGTTGGCCACATGCGTCTGTTGCGCTGGGCCGACCTATCCTACATCGACGCGGCCGCGGCCGCGGAGTTTCCCGCTCGGGCGGCGCGCAACGCGTTCTTCGCCGCAGTGGGAAGGTTGCCTGGTCCGGACCCGCGCACCCGTGACCGGCTGGGGGCCATGTCTCCTGGCAAGGCGTACGCCTATCTTACGGGGTGCGCCCGGGCAGGTTCATGGAGCTGAAGGAACGCGCCGGGCAAAGAGTCCCGGCCGGAGAGAACGAGCATGTTCAAGCAACCCACCAAAGTCGTGATCCAGCGTCGATATGAAGCCGCGCGCCTGCAGTACCGTGACCTCGGGGTCGACACGGATACGGCGCTGGCGCGGCTCCAGTCGGTGCCCATCAGCCTGCACTGCTGGCAGGGCGACGACGTGCGCGGCTTCGAGGTGCATGAGGAGGCCGTGACCGGCGGCGGGATCATGGCCACGGGCAACTACCCGGGGGCCGCCCACACGCCGGATCAACTCCGTGCCGATGCGGACAAGGCCTTCTCGCTGATCCCGGGCAAGCTGCGTTTCAACCTGCACGCGATCTACGCCGAAACCGCCGGCAAGGTGGTCGAGCGCGACCAACTACGGCCTCAGCACTTCGCGGCCTGGATGGCCTGGGCCAAAGCGCGCGGCATCTGCCTGGACTTCAACCCGACCTTCTTCGCGCATCCCAAGGCCAACGACGGCTACACCCTGTCGCACGCCGACGAGTCCATCCGCGGGTTCTGGGTGCGGCACGGGATCGCCTGTCGCCGGATCGCCGAGGCCATGGGGCGAAGCCAGAAATCGCCCTGCGTTCTCAACCACTGGATTCCTGACGGGGCTAAGGACCAGCCCATTGACCGCTGGGCTCCACGGCGGCGGCTGGCGCAGTCCCTGGACGAAATGTTTGCTGCTAAAATCAGCCCCACGTACTGCAAGGATGCCGTCGAGAGCAAGTTGTTTGGCCTCGGCAGCGAAGACTACGTGGTCGGCAGCCACGAGTTCTATCTGGGATACGCGCTGACCCATCCCCAGATGCTGTGTCTGGACATGGGGCACTTCCACCCGACCGAGACCCTCCACGACAAGATTTCCGCGGTGTTGACCTTCAAGCCGGATCTCTTGTTGCATGTGAGCCGGGGCATCCGCTGGGACAGCGACCACGTCGTCAATTTCAACGACGACATCCGCTGCCTGTTCCAGCAGATCGTGCGTGGTGAGGCGCTGGAACGCGTCAACATCGCCTTGGACTTCTTCGATGCGAGCATCAACCGTATCGGCGCCTGGGTGATTGGAACGCGCGCGGTGCAGAAGGGCATCCTCAACGCCCTCCTTGAGCCGTTCAGTCTACTGGCGGACCTGGAAGCCGTCGGCGACATGGCCTCGAAGCTGGCGCTGCTCGAGGAACTCAAGACCTTTCCGCTGGGCGCGGTCTGGGACATGTACTGCCTGGACCGGGGGGTGCCAGCGGGGACGGCCTGGATCGCCGACATGCAGACTTACGACAAGGACGTCATCCGCAAGCGCTGAGGCGCTGTACGGGGGACCATCAGGACATGCCAACGCAGTACGTCATCTCGGTCATGGCGCAGGATCGGGTGGGCATCATCGCCGATGTGACCACGGCCATCAAGGGCCTGCAAGGCAATCTGGCCGACATGAGCCAGACGGTGTTGCGCGGTTACTTCACGATGATCCTGATCGCCTCGTTTCCCGACCGTCTTGGGCCAGAGGACATCCGGGCCGCGCTCCAAGCCGCGGCGGGGGGGAGTTCCTTCGAGATTGGCATCGCCACGCCGAGTGGCGAGCTGCCGGGGGAATCTCCAGCGGTCAGGGACCGTCAGTACGTGTTGACGGCGGTCGGGCCTGACAAGATCGGCCTGGTGGCTGCGGTCAGCGGCTATCTGCGCGAGAAGGGGATCAACATCGCCGATCTATCCACGACCGTGGACCACGGCGTCTACACCATGATGATTCTGGTGGAGCTCCCGGTCGGGGCCGACGTGGCCAGGCTCAAGCATGGCCTGGTGGTCGCCATGGAGGATGTGGCTCTCAGCGTGGAGTTGCGACACCACGCCATCTTCCGTATGACCAACGAGATCTAGGCACCTTGGAGACTGCGCCATGTACGTCGGACGCATTGTTGCCATCGGCATGACCCAGGCTGGTCGCCTGGCTGCACTCTATCGCGTCAGCAGCCGCTCGTTCCCCAACCGCGAGGCGCGCCGCCTCGAGAAGGCCGTCGCCATCGTGCCCAAGCCGGGGTGCGAGAACGACATCTACAAGAACCCCTACATCGCCTACAATTGCCTGCGCCTGACCGGGCCCTACGCCGTGGCCTCCAACGGGTCGCACACGGACCCCGTGGCCGAGAAGTTGCAGGCCGGCATGAGCATGCGGGAGGCACTGGTCACCGTGATGGTGGCCATGGACTACGAGCATGACAGCCTCAATACGCCGCGAATCGCAGCGGTCGTGCAACGGGGTTCGGCCAAGGGATACCTCGGCATCGTGCGACACGACGCCTTGCTGGTCCAGGAATTCACCCTCACGCCCGGCCAGGCCTTCTACGTGGCCACCTACGAGCACAATGTTCCCTGCCCGCATTACGCGGACCCGCACTTCGACGCGCCGGACGCCCGCGCCGCCTGCCAGTACATGCTGACCGGCGGTGTGTTCGCGGGCCTGGAACGGCCGATTACCGCCGCCTGCGCCGTGGAGACCCCCGAGGGCTTCGAGGTGGCCACGCTGGACGTTCCTCCCCCCACGCCCTGATGGACACCGCCTGTCTCAAGCTCTACCTGGCCACGGACCCCGAGCTCACGGCGGGGCGTGACCTCGGCGATCTGGTGGCACAGGCCGTCGAGGCCGGCGTCACCCTCGTCCAGCTGCGTGACAAGCAGGCCGACGGCCTGAGGCTCTACGCGGCCGCCTGCCGCCTGCGCGCGGTGACTCGTCGCCTGGGCGTGCCCCTCATCATCAATGATCGCGTCGACGTCATGCTGGCGGCTGCCGCGGACGGGGTGCATGTCGGTCCCACGGATCTGCCGTTGGCGCAGGTCCGCGCCTTGGCGCAGGGCCGCCTGGTCGGCTACTCGGTCACGGGACCAGCGGACCTCGAGGTGGCCCAGCGCGACGGCGCCGACTATATCGGCATCGGGCCAGTGTTCCCCACCTCGACCAAGCCCGATGCCAGCGCGGTGCTCGGGCTGGCGGGACTGCGCCGGCTCGCAGCCTGTACCGATCTCCCTTGCGTTGCCATCGGCGGCATCACGCCGGCAAACTGCGCCTCTGTCCTGGAGGCCGGGGCCGAGGGCGTCTGCGTCATCAGCGCCATCCTCGGCCAGAGCGACATTGCCGCCGCAGTGAGGGGCTTCCGCGCGGCCAGCAACACGGCATCCACTCGGCGCCGGGGGTGAGCGATCGCGCCAATCCCCGGTAGCGTCAGACCGGCTCGGCCCCACAAACAGAGCGGTCGGCACATCTCTGACGAGACGGCCGACCGCAATAGGTGAGGCTCAGAGTTCCGCCGCGAGATCAACCCGCCTTGGCAGGCCCGACCCCGGACTAGGTTTCGGACTCGACGTCAACCGCACGCTTGACGACGACCTGATCGCGGTGGAGACGGTTCGGCTTGTGCCAGGCCAGCACCAAGGCGGTGGCGACAAAGACCGACGAGTAGGTTCCCACGATCACACCGACCAGCATGACCAGCGAGAAGTCGTTGATCGCGCCACCGCCGAAGATGAACAGGGTCAGCACCGTGAACAGCACGGTCAACGAGGTCAGCGCGGTACGCGACAGGCACTGGTTGACACTGAGGTTCACGATCTCCTTGTAGGTCTTATCGCGGTACAACCCCAGGGATTCGCGGATACGGTCAAAAGTCACGATAGTGTCGTTGATGGAGAAGCCGATGATGGTCAGCAGCGCCGCGAGCACGGGCAGGGAGAACTGTCGGCTACCGTCGTGCCAGCCCAGCAGCAGGTAGACGCCACCCGCGATCAGGGTATCGTGTACCAGTGCCACCACCCCGGCCACGCCATAGGCCCACTCAAAGCGGAAGGTGACATAGAGGATGATGCCCACGAAACACAGAAGCGTGGCCCAGATGGCGCGCCACTGGAACTGCGCCCCCACCAGGTTGCCCACGCTGGTACTGCGAACCTGGCGGATCTTGGCGGCGGGGAACTGGGTGTTCAGGCGCTCCTCCAGTCCCTTGAAATCGATCTTATCGGTCTTCTCCGCGGAGACCTTGGGGAGGACCACTTCAAGCATGCGCATCCCTGTTGCGCCGTGGAATTTATAGCCGACCCTGGCATCGCCAGTACCCTGTTTGTCGAAGAAGGTACGCACCTCGCCCACCGTCGGCTCCGTACCGGTGGACTCGTAGGCGATCTCGGTGCCGCCGGCGAAGTCAATGCTCAGGCAACTGCGGCCGCGGCCCACCACGGCTACGAGCGAGATCACACACATGACGATGGAGACGATTACGGCGGGCTTGAGGATGGCCAGGATGTCGTAGTTGCACTCCGTGATCGCCTTGAAGGAGCGCATTTTCAGGGTCTTGAGGCGACCGCTCGCCAGGTAGGTATCGAAGATCGTACGGGTCGTGAAGACGGCCGTGAAGATGTTGGCGATGAGGCCCACGCCGAGGGTCACCCCGAAGCCCTTCAGGGAGCCCGTCCCGAACTGGTAGAGGATGAAGGCAGAAAGCAGCGTGGTCAGGTTGGAGTCGATGATGGTGACGAAGGCCCGATCGTAGCCGGACTTGATGGCATTGCCGATGGTCTTGCCGTTGCGCAACTCCTCACGGATGCGCTCGTAGATGAGCACGTTGGCGTCCACGGCCATACCGATGCTCAGGACCAGGCCGGCGATACCCGGCAGCGTGATCGTGGCCCGGCTCAGAGTCATGGTGCCAAGAATCAGCAGATTGTTGACCAACAGCGCCACGATGGCGACCAGTCCGGCAAAGCGGTAGTACCAGATCATGAACAGCGCCACCAGCGTCGTGCCCGCCACGCTGGCCCAGAGCCCGCTGCGAATCGAGTCCGCGCCCAAGGTCGGGTCCGTGCCGAATTCGCTGTCGATCTGGATGCTGACCGGCAGGTTGCCGGACTCGATCACGCCTGCCAGACGCTTGGCTTCGTCGATGGAGAAACTTCCCGTGATCTCGGCACTTCCACCCGTGATGGGTTCCTTGATGTTCGGGGCGCTGTAGACCTTGTTATCCATGACGATGGCGAGGCGCTGCTGGACATTGTCCGTGGTGATGCGGGCGAACTGCCGCGCGCCCCGGTCCTTAAACTCCAGGCTGACGCTCCACCAACTGCCGAACTGGCTGGGTGCCGGCTGGGCCCGCTTGACTTCGCTACCATCGAGGGCTTCAGCCTGCTTCCGGATGAAGACCACATCGGTGACGGTTTCGCCGTCGCGCTCGCTCTCGATCTCGGCATACTTGTAGCCCGGGGTGGGGCGGAAGGTGGCCGGGCTCTTGTGATACTCCTGGACTTTGCGCTCGTTGTCCGGGTCCACCAGGAAGAACTGCAGGTTGGCCTGCTGCTTGAGCACGTCACGGATGTCGGACTTGGCTCCTTCGCTGAGGGCAGGCATACGCACGGAGATGGTATTGGTCCCGACGGGCTTGATCTCCGGCTCGGTGAGGCCCATCATGTCCAGGCGGTTACGTAGAATCTCGACAATCTGGTCACGGACAGGCTCGACCTCCTTGCCCTTCTGCTTCACCTCATCCTGGCTGAAACTCATGACGAACTCAGTGCCGCCCTGAAGATCCAGACCGAGGTGCAGCTTGCCCGCCGCCTGATCGCGGACGAACTTCAGCACGCGCTTGTTGGGGGCCGTGGGTGAGCCAGGGACCTCGATGTAATTGCAGAGCCGCACCCGGGCCTGCTTCTCGTCACCCCGAGCCGCTTGCTCGATGCTGCGGTACTGAGCCAGGTCCGGAGTCTCTTGGCGCAGGCGCTCGGCCCGGGCCAGCACGGCATGGTAAGCCTCGACGTCTGCCTTCGCTTTGTCGGCATCCGCCCGCACTTTTTCGTGCTCAATCTTGAACTTCTTGAACGCCTCGGATTCCTTGTCCGTGATGGCGTCCATCTTGGCCTGCAGCGCCGTGGCGTTTGCACTTCCCTTGCTGGCCTTGGCTTCCAGCTTGGCCACGGGCCCGCGCGCCGCCTTCTCAAAGGTCTTCAGGAAGTCGCGGTCCCGCAAGGGGAAGAGGGCTGCAGTCCAGCCCGCGACGATCGCAAGATTCAGCACCCAGCGCCATCCCAGTGACCGTTTCATAAATGCTGCTTTCCCTCAATAAGCCCAGTTCTGCCTCGATGGCACCTTCACGATGGGGTGGTCAGTCCGGCTGCGGCCCGACCTTGAGCGCGCCGCCCGGACCGCCGCCGTGGGCGATCGCCGCCGCGCCGGGCGTGTCACTTCTTCTTGACGGGCTTGCTGCCCGCCGTCTTGACTGGCGACTCACTCTCTTCGGCGGTCAGTACCGTACTCACCGCGGAACTCACCACCTTGATCTCGACCCCCGGCGCGATCCTCAGCATCATGCTGGTCTCCGCGACGCCGGACACCTCGCCAAAGATGCCGGCGGTCGTGATGACCTTGTCGCCGACCTTGACGCGACTGACCATTTGCCGGTGCTCCTTGGCCTTCACCTGCTGCGGACGCAGGATAAGGAAGTACATGACGGCCAGCAGCAGGAACATGGTTCCCATTGGGTAGAGCGACGACGCGCCACCAGCTCCCGACGGCGGCGCGGCCGCCAACACCGGCATAATCAAGGTCGAAATGTACATTGCCTCGCGATCTCCAGGCCGTATCCACCAAACTCCGTGCGCCGCTCCACGCTTGCCCGCGTAGGGCAAACACGGCCTGACAATCTACATGCCTCCCTGTCTCTTGCCAACCGGGGCGCTTGCAGCCAGCGGATTTTCTCAGATTTGACAAAAGGCGCGGCGAGGCGATGTTATGGGCCGGTTGTTACTCGACGCATTACAGGGGACTGAGGCGGTTTGCCGGAGTGGCATTTGTCTGGGGCGCCGGACCCGCCGGGACGGGCGGCCAGACGGATCCGGCCGCCGTCAGACCGATCCCCTGCGGAGTGTCCTGCAGCGCATGCCTGACAAAGCCAAGATTCTGGTGGTCGACGACGAGGTCAGCATCGTCGAGGTGCTCAAGGGCATCCTGCGCCGACAGGGCTATCGGGTCAAGACGGCGGCCAGCGGGGAGGAGGCGATCGAGGCCCTTCGTAACGAGCCCTTCGACCTGCTGATTTCCGACATCCGCATGGGCGGGATGGACGGCCTGGCCTTGCTTGAGCGGGCGCGCCAGGAACAGGCTCATCTGGCCGTCATTATGATGACCGCCTACGCCGCCGTGGAAACCGCCGTCGAGGCCATGCGCAAGGGGGCCTTCGACTACGTCTGTAAGCCGTTCAAAGTGGACGAGTTACTGGTCACGGTCGAACGGGCGCTGTCCTATGAGACGGCCCTGGCGGAGAACGAGTCGCTCAAAGAGACCATCGTGTCGCCGGCCGAGATTCACTTCGGGACTCTGGTCGGGGACCATCCGGCCATGCAGTCGGTCTACCGGATGATCCGCAAGATCGCCCAGACCGACAGCACGGTGCTAATTCTGGGCGAGAGTGGCACGGGCAAGGAGTTGGTGGCGCGCGCCATCCATGTGTCCAGCCGCCGCAGTCAGCGCTCGTTTGTCGCCATCAACTGCGCCACCCTCCCGGACGCCCTGCTGGAATCGGAGCTTTTCGGGCACCTCAAGGGCGCTTTTACGGGCGCCACCCGGGACAAAGAGGGCCTGTTTCAGACGGCCGATGGCGGCACTCTTTTCCTGGACGAGGTCGGGTCCATCCCTCCGGCCATGCAGATCACTCTGCTCAGGGTGCTTCAGGAGCAGGAAATCCGCCCGGTCGGCGGCACTCGCAACATTGCGGTCAACGTCCGCATTCTGGCGGCCACGAATGAGAACTTGGAAACGCTGATCAGCCTGGGCCGTTTCCGTGAGGACCTTTTCTACCGTCTGAGCGTGATCCCCGTGGATCTGCCGCCGTTGCGCGAGCGGGTGTCGGACGTGCCATTGCTGGTCAACCACTTCCTCGCCTGCCTGGAGAGGTCGCACGGACGGCGGCTCACCCTCCAGCTTGAGGCCGCGGCAGCTCTCGAGCGCTACCCCTGGCCGGGAAACGTCCGCGAACTGGAGAATATCGTCAGTCGTGCCGCGGCTCTATGCGAAGGCGATGTCATTACCCTGGACTCTTTGCCTGTCAAGCTGCAGAGTCTGGTCCCGGAGCCCGCCCCGGACTCGGCGGATGTGGGCGAGGAAATGCACTCCGCCGGGGTCACGCTCAAAGCCTTTCTGCGCGACAAGGAACGAGCCTACATCAGGCAGGCGCTCGAGCAGCACCACGGCGACAAGGAAGTTACTGCGCGGGCGCTGGGGATCAGCCTCGCGACGCTCTACCGCAAGTACGGGGACGATTACGCCGTGGCGGAGCGAAGCCGCTAGAAGAGGGTCACGCCGATGCGCCGACGCCATCTCCCAGCCATCAACCTAGTCCGGGCGCCGTCGGGGCACCGGGCCGGTCTGGCCGTCGCTGCCGGACTTGTCCTAGGGCTGCTGGCAGGATGCGCCTGGCTGGACAGCAAGATGCATGGCGGTGAGGTAGGTATCCATGTCATCTCGCTGCACTATTTCGCGGAACCGGGGACGGATGCAGGCGACAAGACCCAGATGGCCATCGACGCCAGCGCCACTCAGCGGGTGTGCATCAGGCGGGTGCCCATCCTTTCAAATCGGCAGATCATGGAAGGCCAACTGGAGAGTACTGGCAACCCGGAGCGGCCCGCTCTGCGCCTGCGGCTGGATCGCCAGGGCTCGATGCTCTGGCTGCAGGCGTGCCAGGAAGCGCCCGGAGACCGCGTGGCGGTCATGCTGGACGGCTTCTTCTGGTACGCCCTGACGCTGCCACGCCCCACCGATACCTACTCTATACTGATCAACGGCCCGATCGGCCGGGCCGAAGCGCAGACCATTGTGGACTCCATCCCCGGCCACTACCGGAGGCTGAACCCCGGATCAGGTCTGTTCTGAGGCCCTGGCCCGCTCATCCTAGAAAGGACATCTTCGCCACACCATGAACACCGACCCCACTGCCTGGCGCGACCGTGCCTTGCTTGACGACCTCTTCGTGAGTTTAGCCGAGGGTCGAGCAGAGGCCGTTCCCCGCCTGCTAAGCGTCCTCTCCACGGTCCCGCGCGAACCCCTCAGCGAGTGGCCGCGGGATGCCGCGGAGCACTGGCGCAACGGCCTTGAACTGACCCTTGAGGGAGTGGACCGCGACAACCTGCGCGCCTGCTCCGAGCTGCTGCTGGCCATCTGCGGCATCGGCTTTGACACTCCGGCCTTCCGCGATCTCCTGGCGGGGATGGTCCGGCAGACCCGTTCCGACTACCTCGATCCCACCGGCCTCCTGGCGGCGCTTGGGGTACGCGACGCGGGCGTCCCGACCCGCGGGGTCGCCGCCCGCTGGGCGGTGTTCAGCCTGGTGAAGCCGGGAGTGCTGTGTTTCCATCCCGCCCACGGCCTGGGCTCCATCGACGCCGTGGACGGCCTGTCGAACGAGATCCGGGTCCGCTTCCTGCGCAACGTCAGCCTGACGTTGGACATCGTGCTCAGCCAGACCGTCCTCATCCGCCCCGCCTCCTGGCTGTTCCACCTGATCAAGGGCGAGAAAGGCGCGAAGGAGAAGCTTGTGGCCGACCAGTTCGCGGAACGCCTGCGCGCTGCCACGGTCTCTGCCGCGCCCGTCGCCGAGGACACCATGAAGGCCATCCTAGTGCCCGCTGTCCTCCCTGCGGATGAGTTCGCCGCGCTGCTGTCCGTCGCGGAGGCCCGTCCGACGGTGGTCCCCGTCCAGGCGCTAGGCACGGTACGGACGTGGGACCAGGCTCGTGGCCTCACCGAGATGGTGGGCTTGCTGGCGGCGGACGAGGCCCTGAAGGATAACGGCGCCGACGTCGCCAACGTCGCGGCGATCCTGCGGGCTGGTGCCGAACGCCCCACCGCGGCCAGTGACTTTGTCGAAGCTGTCTCCCGGCTGCAGGATGCGTTCGGAACCGGCTCCTGGCTCGCCGCTGCCCTGACCGACCTGGCGCCCCGGGCCGTCTGCTGGAGCGACCCCGTCACGTTCATCGAACAGACGGACAAACTGCCGGGTCGGCTGATGACGCCGTGGTTCGAGGCCACGGCCACCGCAAAAGGCGCCGCCTATCTCGCCCAGGCTACCATGAGCCTGCCTCTGCGCCTCTGGACCTATGCGGAAGGCGTCGTCGCCGGGCACACCGACGAGCCGCGCCTGTTTATCGCTACCGTCATCCAGGAAGTCGGGCGCGGAGCCATCAATGCCGATGTGCTGCTCTGGGTCTACCGGAATGGCGGCGAGGCGCGACGTCTCCTGGCCAGCCCACCCCTGCTCTTCAAGACCCTGCAACGGCCTGTCCGCGGCTCGTTCATCAAGGCTCGTAAAGATCTGCATAAGCTGCTGATGGATGATCCGGCTTTCCAGCGCCTGATCATGCGCGATGGCGAGCCGGATGCGATCATGAGCCTGGTGCGGGCTGCTCGCCACGCGCAGTTGCTCGACTCGGGTGAGCGCCAGAGCCTGCTGGTGAAGATTGTGCGCGTCTTTCCTGAAGCGAAAAGCCTGGTCGAGGACCGCCGCCAGCAACCCACTCGCAAAGCGGTGGGGAAGATCACCTCCGTGCGGAGTTTCGAACGCCGTCGGCGCGAACTCGAGCAGATCGTCAACGCCGAAATCCCGGCCAACTCACGGGCTATTGCCCATGCCCGGAGCTACGGCGACCTGCGGGAGAATGCGGAGTTCAAAGCCGCCAAGGAGCGGCAGGCGTATCTCTCTGCCCGCCGCGGCGAACTGGAAGACGATCTGCATGAGGTCAAAGCCACCGACTTCCGCGACGTGGTGGTCAACGCCACGGTCATCCCGGGCTGCACCGCCACGCTGCGCTACGCCGACGAGCACACGGAGCAGGTCCACGTCCTGGGCTTGTGGGACAGCATTCCCGAAAAGCGCCTGGTCTCCTACGATACCCCCTTCGGCCGTGCTCTGCTGACCGCACAGGTGGGCGATACGCTCGAACTGCCCGCCGGTGACTCGGTTCGCCTGGAGGCCGTAAGCCCCCTGAGCGCCGAACTCCTGACCTGGTTGCGAGACCCTGACGCGGAGTGAGCTGGCAGGCGGACTCGTCGCGCCAACGACGCCCGGCGCGGCGCCGGGCGTCGGCGAACGGCTGAGTGCAGTTGCTCGGGTTGACCTGGCGCGTTGTCGCGCTAAGGTACGGGCTTCGGGGCGTGCGTTCGCATGGGTTAAACTGTGTGTCCGCGTCGATTCACGGGCGACATATACGAATGACGGAGGTCGGTCATGGCGCATAAAAAGGGTCAGGCTTCGAGCCGCAACGGGCGCGACAGCAATCCGAAATACCGCGGGGTAAAGGTGTATGGCAGTCAGGTCGTGACTGCCGGCAGCATCCTGGTGCGCCAGTGCGGCACCGTGTTTCGCCCCGGTCTGAACGTGGGTTGCGGGCGTGACTTCACCCTGTTTGCCACCAAAGCCGGCGTGGTGTCCTATGCGACCGGTTGCAGCCGGAAGGTGCACGTCACCCCCGTCGAAGCCTGAAGCGAACCGCGGTTCCGCCAGATCAGGGCCGGTCCGGGCCAACCCCCGGGCCGGTTTTGTCGTTTTCAGCGGCGCGGTGTAAGGTCAGGAGGTTGATGACCATGGGGTTCACGAATCCGCGCTGGCCCGTGCTCCGGTCCTACGACGCGGACCATTTGCGCTGCATCGCCATGCCCTTGGGAGGCATCGGCACCGGCACCGTGTCGCTGGGCGGACGCGGCAACCTGCGGGATTGGGAGATCCACAACCGACCAGCCAAGGGTGGCGCTGCCGAGAACTCTGCTCTGCAAGATTACGGCGCCTCAGCCTTGTTCGCGCTCTACTGCCGGAAGGAGGGCGGGGAGCCTGTAGCCCGTGCCCTGGAGGGCGTGCTGGCACCTCCCTATGAGGGCGCTCACGGAGCGACCGCCGGCTTCCATGGCGTGCCGCGCTTCCGCGGCTGTTCCTTCCACGCGGCCTATCCGCTGGCACAAGTCTGCCTGTGGGACAAGGCGGTCCCGTTGCGGGTGCGCCTGGAAGCCTTCAACCCGCTGGTGCCGGCGGACGCGGACGCCAGCGGCGTCCCCATTGCGGTGCTGCGCTATGTGCTCAGCAATCCCACGGGCCAGGTCGTGCATGCCACCGTCTGCGGTTCCCTGGCCAACCAGGCGGGAACGGAGAAACGCCGCAATGTCTTCCGGCAGAGCGGTACGGTGCTGGGGCTGTTCATGACCACCGAAGAGGCCGACCCGCTGGCCCGGGAAACGGGCTCCATGGCCATCGTCACAAGCGCCGCCGATACCTCCTTCAAGACGCGCTGGCCGGACGAGAGTTGGCGTCGGCCGCTGCTGCACCTCTGGGACGACCTCTGCGCCGACGGCCGGCTGGATGACGCTCCGCAACCTGTCGCCGCGGCCTCGGCCTGCGGTTCACTTGCCGCCAGCGTCCGCCTGGAACCCGGCGCCACCGCGGCGCTGACCTTTGCCATTACCTGGCACTTCCCCAACCGCTACAACTGGGCGCCGACGTCGCAGGACTGCGGCTGCGGCAAGACCTGTCCGGCCCCCGCCGATCGGATCGGAAACTACTACACGGAGCACTACGAGGATGCCTGGGATGTCGCCGTGCGCACCCTGCCGGCCCTGCCTGAGCTGGAAGCCCGCACGCTCTCGTTCGTTCGGGCTTTTTGCGCCTCCGACCTGCCGCCGGTGGTGAAGGAAGCGGCCCTGTTCAATCTCAGCACCCTGCGCACCGAGACCTGTTTTCGTACCCCTGACGGTAACCTCTATGGCTGGGAAGGCTGTTCTGACGGTGGCGGTTGCTGCAGCGGCAGTTGCACGCACGTGTGGAATTACGAGACCGCCACCCCGTTTCTCTTCGGTGACCTCGCCCGCCGCATGCGCGACGTCGAGTTTCTCCACTCGACCCACCCCGAGACCGGCTGCATGAGCTTCCGCGTGCAGTTGCCCCTGGAGCGCGAGAGAGGCGAGGGCAAGGCGGCGGCGGACGGCCAGATGGGCTGCCTGCTCAAGATGCAGCGCGAATGGCGGCTCTCGGGCGATAGCGAATGGCTGCGGCGCCTCTGGCCGCGCATCCGCAAAGCCCTGGAGTTCTGTTGGCTCCCGGGCGGCTGGGATGCCGATCAGGATGGGGTCATGGAAGGCTGCCAGCATAACACCATGGACGTCGAGTACTTCGGTCCGAACCCGCAGATGCAGGCCTGGTATCTCGGGGCACTGCGGGCGGCCGAGGACATGGCCAATGCCCTCGGTGACGCGGAGTTCGCACAGCTCTGCCGGCGCCGGTTCGAGCAGGGAAGCCGGTGGATGGATGAGCATCTGTTCAACGGCGAGTATTACGAGCATCAGGTCATGCCGCCGACCGCACCCGAGTCCATCCTGCCGCAGACCCGCCTCAATATGGGGGCCACCGACCTGCGCCAGCCGGACCTGCAGTTGGGCCCCGGCTGCCTGGTGGACCAGCTCGTCGGCCAATACCTGGCCCACGTCTGCGGCCTGGGCTACCTGGTTGCCCCGGAGAACGTTCGCGCCACTCTGGCTGCCATCATGCGCTACAACTTCAAGACCCTGTACGGCCACTTCAACCACATGCGGACGTACGCCTTGAACGACGAGAGAGCCCTGCTGATGGCGAGCTATCCGCGCGGCGGCAGGCCGCCATCCCCTTTCCCCTACTTCAGCGAGGTGATGACGGGCTTCGAGTACTGTGCGGCGGTACACATGCTCTACGAAGGACTGCGCGCGGATGGTCTGCGAGCCATCGCTGCCATCCGGGCCCGCTACGACGGGGCGCGCCGCAACCCCTTCGACGAGGCCGAGTGCGGTCACCACTATGCCCGTGCCATGGCGGCCTGGTCGGCGGGCCTCGCCCTGACCGGCTTCGCCTACGATGCCGTCAACGCCTCTATGAGCCTGGCCCCGCAGGTCGGACGCTGGTTCTGGTCCAACGGCTATGCCTGGGGTACCTGCCGGATCAGCGGCCGGGCCGGACGTCAGCGCGTCGGTCTCACGGTAGTGCATGGCGCCGTGAGGTTGAAGCGTTTCGCCCTGGGGGATTCGGCCATGAAAAGCTGGCCTACGCCCATCACCATCACGGCTGGACAGACCAAGGCCTTCTACCCCTTGGAACGCTTTTCACCTTAGGCGGTCGAGGAGGTCGCAGGCCTCCTTGTGCAAGCCGCTGCCGACGCGGATCTGGTCGCCGAACTCCAGGTGCTGGTCACCGGCGGAGGTGTAGGCTGGCCAGGTGGGCAAGTCGGCGCCGTTGGGGTCGCCGCTGCGGGCAAAGCGCACCCAGGCGGCGCTCATGGCGGCGGAGAGTTGTCGGTCGACGCGGCCGTGCAGGGGCCGCAGGTTGCCGAAGACATAGGCGATCTCGCTGCCGTGCGTGGCCCCCATACCCAGCAGGCCGGCCCCTGGCGGCACCCGGGTGAAGTGGTAGAGGTAGGCCTTCGACTGGCAAGCGGCCATGCACCTGGCCAGAAAGCGCGCTGGGGCCACGAAGGCCGTAACCGTGGTCAGACGGCTGAATGCCGCCTTGACCGAGGCGTCATCGGGGCAGGGGAAGAGACGCAGTATCTCCTCGGCTTCCGTCCCGAACCGGCTGCGGATCATGCTCTCGTAGCCGACGACCCGGCGCACCGGTATCTGCGCCAGGAACAGGGTGCCCTCGTCGGCCGTGGTGCCCAGCAGGAAGGGCACGTCGTGCTGCCGACCGGCCGCAAAGAGCCGATCCGGGTCGTCCGGGATGGCCCAACCATCGACCACGGGGCCGAAGGTGATGCCTTTGCCGTAAAGCCCCTGGGCTGGGTCGGAGGCGGTCAACAGGCGCTCCGCACTGACGGCCCGAAGGGCGAGCAGAACCCCCGGCTCGCGGTCGCATCCCAGGGTGCGGGCGATGCCGACCCCGACCGCTTCGGCAGGCTCGAGATGGTTGCGGGGTTCGCGCAGATGGGCATTGCGGCCCTGGGCGCCGCCACTTTCTGCAATCGCTCGTTGGAAGAGCCCCTTGGCGAGTGGCGAAACCATGAGCCGACAGAGGCTCAGCGCCCCGGCTGACTCGCCGAAGACCGTGACACAGCCCGGATCGCCGCCAAAGGCCGCGATGTTGTCACGCACCCACTGCAACGCCGCGATCTGGTCGAGCATCCCGTAATTGCCCGAGACGTCGTGCGGGGATTCCTTCGAGAGCAGCGGATGCGCCAGGTAGCCGAAAGGCCCCAGCCGGTAATTGAGGGTGACGAGCACTACGCCCTGCCGCGCCAGGACGGCGCCATCGTAGGTCGCCGCAGCGCCAGATCCCGTCGTGCAGCCGCCGCCGTGGATCCAGACCATCACGGGCAGCTTCGCCGTCGCCGTCGGCGCCGCGGTCCAGACGTTCAGGTACAGGCAGTCCTCGCTCTGGCGCTCGCCGCCCGGCGCTCCGATGATGGACTTGGGCTGGGGGCACCAGGGTCCGAACTCGGCGCAGGCGCGCACGCCCTCCCACGGCGCCACGGGCTGTGGCGGTCGCCAGCGCAGGTCTCCGATCGGCGGTGCGGCAAAGGGAACGCCCTTGTAGACGCGAACCTCGCCGACGGTCAACCCGGTCACGAGCCCGGCGGCGAGCTTGACGGGCTCGTTCAGCCCCGCCAACAGTGGGTGAACTGCCGAGACCACAACAAGGGCCAGCAAAGCGCTGACAGGCTTGGCCATGGGGGGCTCCTAAGAAACACGGACAATCTACGGAGGCTCAGACTTCCTTGCCTGGCGGAAGATAAGATGATACCATTTTCCGTCTGTGCGACCGGGTTACCGGCGAGTTCGTAGATCAGCATCAGGTCCATTCAGGGGTAGGTCATTTCCGCCTCGTTGAGTTGCTCGAAAAGTCGTTGAAGTCGTCTGTCGGTTGCCGGGCGGGATGATCGGTGGATGCGTACGCGAAGGATGTGCCGGTCGGGCTCGGGGAGGATGTCGGCGGCGGTGCGAAAGAGATCCTGGAGGATGGCCCTGGCGGCCGGCTGGTCGGTGAGGGGGTCGAGCAGCATCGCTACCATGGCGGTCTCGGCGCGATAGGCGATCATGCGTACGGCGTCGAGGAGTTGTCGGCGCGTGGGTGCCAGGCGCTGGAACTTCTGCTCTTCGGGAAGCTGCTCCCAGCGGACGTAGTGCTCAGAGGCGCGCAGCGCTTCGCCCAACTCCCCGGTCTGATTCTCGAACTGTTTGGATCTCCTCGAGCAGTGCGGCCTTGCGCCGCTGCCAGGCGTCGAAGCGACCGGCGTTCATCTTGCGCCATTTCCTGAGGCCAGGTCCCTGAGCCGATCCCAAGCGCCAGGACAACGCCTGGTGGCGTCACTACGAACGCCATCCCACCCCCCTGTAGCCCACAGGGTTGCTCGGGGGCTGCCTGCCCGCTGGCAAGTATGGCGGCGGACTCTACCGCCGCAGCACGCCGCCGGTCGAGTTCAAGCTCGCGGATCTGGCAGCGGAAGCAACGACCGTCCGCAGCATCAGTCCTGTTGTGTCAGCTCTTCTACGTCGCCTTTATCCTTGGCTCGCGGGGTGGCCTTCTTGTTCCTAACTAGGTCAGCAAGACCGATGAAGGTCACCTCAACGTTCCCATATCTGCCCCGGACCACGTTGGGGCGCGCCTCGTCGAACGTGACCCCGTCGATGTCGTTGATCAGATCGACCCGGGTCGGCACAACGCCGAACGTCAGGACACTCCCGGCCGTCGTAAAGGCTTCGAGCGGCAGATCCTCCTCACGGAAGCCAAACGCAACAAGCACTCGTCGGAGACGCAAAGCATTTGCACCCGTCAAGCGGAAGAACAGGTCGATGTCCTTCGTGAAACGCGGATGGCCATGATAGGCGACGGCGTAGCCGCCGACAATCATGTACTCAACCCCGTGCTCTTCGAGTAATCGCA
>CAIZKT010000222.1:0-16194 GCA_903933565.1 uncultured Victivallales bacterium
AACACACGCCGTCAGGCATGGCACAGGCGCCAAGCCAAAGCGGTGTCGCGGTCGCCGCTGGCGACCTTGCCACACGCACTCCACATGGCCGACGCACGATATGGAGTGCGTGCGGCAGAGGGCCGCGGACGCGGCCCGGCGACGCCGCTTTCACTGCCTGCGGTACGACGGCGGTCGTTTCTTGAAACAGCCCACGTCAAGCGGGAGTTGACGGCGGCCCTCTGGCGCGATACTGGTATCGCGGCGGGGTTGACGACGGGCTGCGTCAAGGCTCGCCTGTGCAAGACTCGGCGAACGGAGTCGTGTGTCCAACAGCCTAGGGAGAACCTGACATGGCGGAACTCAAAGGAACCAAGACCGAGAAGAACCTGCAGGCGGCATTCGCCGGAGAGTCGCAAGCCCGGAACAAGTACACCTACTTCGCCTCGGTGGCCAAGAAAGAGGGCTACGAGCAGATCGCGGCGATCTTCCTGGAGACTGCGGAACAGGAGAAGGAGCACGCCAAACTGCATCTGAAGGCGCTGGCAGGCATCGGCGACACGGCGGCCAACCTGAAGGCGGCCGCGGCCGGCGAGCGTGAAGAGACCACCTGCATGTACCCGACCATGGCCAAGGAGGCCCGCGAGGAAGGCTTCGATGAGATCGCCCGCATCTTCGAGGGCATCGGCCGGATCGAGCGTAAACACATGGAACGCTACGAGAAGCTGTTGCAGAACCTGGTCAGCGGCGCCGTCTTCCAGCGGCCGCAGAAGGTCCTCTGGCACTGCCGGAACTGCGGCCTGGTCTACGAAGGCACGAACGCGCTAGCGAACTGCCCGGTCTGCCAGCATCCGCAAGCCCATTTCGAGATCGTGGCGCAGAATTACTAGCCGCTGGATTGCCCCGTCAGCGCGTTGACGGTCCCCTGCGCCCGTGGTATGCTACCCCATTGCCCGCCGGGCGTCGCGTGCCTGTGCATGGGTGGGTTCGAGAGTCCAGATGCAGATGCCGAGGAGAGCGGTCATGGCAGAAGAAATGGTACGGTTCGGGCTGTTCGGCGCGGGAAGTATCGCGATCTACCGTCACGCGCCGGAGATTTCGTCGCATCCCTGTGCCAAGATCGTGGCGATCTACGATCCCATCACGACCCGCGCCGAGTGGCTGGCTGGTAAGTACGGCGGCGAGGTGGTTGCCAGCGAGAAGGAACTGCTGGCGCGTAAGGACATCGATGCCATCGTGGTCGCCACGCCCAACGCCCACCACGCGCGCCTGACCATCGCCGCACTCAAGGCCGGGAAGCACGTCCTCTGCGAGAAGCCGATGGCCACCAGCCTGGCGGACGCCAAGAAGATGATTGCCGCCGCCACCAAGGCTGGTAAGAAGCTGATGATTGGCCACAACCAGCGCCTCATGCCGCCGCACGTCAAGGCCCGCAAACTCATCGAAGCGGGCGCCATCGGCGACGTGCTCACCTTCCGCACCAGTTTCGGCCACGGCGGGCCCGAGATGTGGTCTCAGGACAAGGGCCCGCACACCTGGTTCTTCAAGAAGGAAGAGGCCTTCGTTGGCACCATGGGTGATCTGGGCGTACACAAGGCCGACCTCATCCGCTGGCTGCTGGGCGCCGAGGTGGTCGAGGCCGGCGCCTTCGTCGACACGCTGGCCAAGCGCGACGAGAAGGGCAAGATCATCACCGTGGACGACAATGCCGTCTGCATCCTGCGCCTGGCCAACGGGGCCATGGGCCAACTGACCGCCAGTTGGACCTACACCAACGAAGACAACATCACGGTGATCTACGGTACCAAGGGCCAGATGATCCTCGGCGCCAATCCCGCTTTCCCGGTCGAGGTGGTGCTGAAGAATGGCGAGGTCGCCCAGTACAAGGTCGGCGGCGTCTCCACCAACGAGGCGCAGTTGCCCAGTGGCATCCCGGATGCCTTCATCGATGCCATCCTGGACAACACCGATCCCGAGATCAGCGGTCAGGAAGGGCTCAAGGCGCTGGCCATCGTGCTGGCTTGCCTCGAGAGCGCCGAGACCAAGCAGATCGTGAAGGTCAAGTACTGACCGTTGCCGACGACGGGCAGGTCTCTCTGAACGGCGCCGGTCCTGTGATTCGGGAGCGGCGCCGTTCGTACTTCGTTGGCAAGACGCAGTTCGTCAAACGGTTCTGGTAAGAGAAGAGCCTACCGGTGCAGTAAGGGGCTCCGTCTGGAGCGCTGAAGGCGCGAGGCGATACCAGCCCAGGGCAACGCCTTGGGAATGGGGTGGCCATGGGGTTGAGCCCTGTAGGGGCGAACCATCCAGACTGCGTTGGTACCTGCGTCGCATGGAGCGCCCCTTCAGGGCTCAATGGGTGGTGTGGACAGGTACCCAGGGCGTTGCCCTGGGCTGGTATGCAACGCCCCTTTGGGGCTTGATACCTCGGCCCTTCCCTATGGCACAGCTCGAATAACAGACAGGTCAAGACTATGGCGTTCCTTGACGCTCGCTACCTCCTGAGCAGCGACACGGCGGTCGCGCTCTTTGAGCAGATTCGCTCTCTGCCGATCATCGACGCGCACAATCACGCCGATGTCCGGGCGCTCGCCGAAAACCGCAGTTTCAGCGATCTCTGGGACGCCGAGGCCGCCACGGATCACTATGTCTGGGAATGCCTGCGTAAGCGTGGCGTCAGCGAGGCGCTGCTGACGGGCAAGACCTCCAACCGCGACAAGTGGCTGGCCATGGCGGCGGTGTTTGACGACCTGGTCGGCAACCCGACCTACGAGTGGATTCACCTCGACCTGCGGCGTCGGCTGGGTATCGACGAGCTGATCTGCGCCGCCACCGCCGAGTCGATCTGGGAGCGCTCCAAGGCGATCCTGGCCCGGCCGGAAATGCGCCAGCAGCAGCTCGTCAAGGCCATGGGCGTCGAAGCCATGTGCTCGACCGACGATCCCATTGATTCGCTCGAGTACCACCGCTGTCTGCTCGACTCCGCCATCCCCGGCGTGGTGCGGCCCACCTTCCGGCCTGACCGGGCCATGAACATCTTCAAGCCGGCCTGGAACGAGTACGTCGGCCTGCTCGAGAAGCGGGTCAATGGCCGTTTCGCCCATCTGCGGGACATGATCGCGGCCCTCCAGGTCACCCATGACTTTTTCGCCGAGAACCGCTGCATCGCCAGCGACCACGGCGTGGAAGTTCCCTACGGTTACCAGGTGCTCGAGACCGACGCCGACGCCGTGTTCTGCAAAGCCCGTGCGGGCAATCCCTTGAGCCACGCAGAGATCGTCGGTTTCATGTCCTACGTGCTCAACGAAGTTGCCGCAATGGATGCGGCCAAGGGCTGGGTCTTCCAGTTGCATATGGGGGCGGTTCGCGATGTCCGCGAGGTGCTCTTGCGCGACCTCGGACCCGACACCGGCGGCGACGTTTCCGACCACGCAACCGACATCCTGAAGCCGCTGAACCCGTTGCTCAACCGCTTCGACGAGCGCCTCAACGTCGTGCTCTATAACCTCCATCCCGGGCACACGGCCACACTGGCCCACCTGACCCGCGCCTACGGGGCCAAGGTGAACCTGGGCGCCGCCTGGTGGCTGAATGACTCCTACATCGGCATGAAGCGGCAGCTTGAGTACGTCGGCACCGTCGATGCCCTGATGAACCTGGCCGGCATGGTATCCGACTCGCGCAAGATCATGTCCTACGGCAGCCGCCACGAGGTCTTCCGGCGCACCTTGGCCGATACCGTGGGCGGCATGGTTGATCTCGGCCAGGTGCCCATGAAACTGGCCGAGCGCCTGGTGACGTACCTGTCCTATGAGCGTCCGAAGACGCTTTTCGGGTTGTGATCCGGCGCCTGTCGACGTTGGAGGCTCTTGCAGAACCCTCGGCTCACCAGCATCCTGCCTGGAGTCGGCGGTCCGCTCGGGCGTAGCCAGGGCTTCCGCCGTACATGGGGATACCGCGAACCCGCCCGGAACGGGCGTGGCATCGCGGGCTCCAAGGCCAGAGGCGGGGTTCGGCAAGAGCCTCGGTGAAATGACGACCGACGCGCGGACCGGTGGCGCCAGAGTGCGGAGGACTTCACAATGCTGAAAACCCTGCAGGTCTCATGTGTTCAGATGCACTGGGCGAAGTCGCTGCAATTCAACCTGCAGCGGACGCTCCATTACATCAAGTTCGCGGCGGAATCTGGAAGCCGGGTCGTGTTGTTTCCAGAAGCCAACCTGACAAGCTACTACTTTCCTTTCGTGGTCAACTTGGATCAGGAGGCGGTCCTTGAGGCCTTGAATCGGACCTGTGCCGCCGCACGCGAGCACGACGTGTGGGTCATTGCGGGAACGATTCAAGCGACAAAGGATCGCTTCCTGAACCTGGCCCATGTCATCGGTCGGACGGGCGACATCGTCCACCAGTACGCCAAAGTGAACATGGCCGGAAGAGACGAATTGAAGTACTGTCGCGGCGGCGACAAGCTCGCGCTTTTCGAGATCGAGGGCATCCTCTGCACGCTGGTGATCTGTCGTGACGGGCGGCATCCCGAACTCTACCGCGTTCCGGCGATGGCCGGGGCGCAGATTCTCTTCCACCCATCCTGCAGTTCGGACGAAATTGAGGCCGTCTGCTGGAAACGCACCTCAGGCCGGGCGCAACAGCCGGTCGGACCGAATTCGAAGATGTTCCACTGCGTTGCCAACACCGTAGGCGAGTCCCCCGATGGTAAACAGACCTCCAGCGGCAGCTCTTTCATCCGGGAACCCAACGGCATTCCCCTGGCCGAGGCGGGCTTCTACCAGGAGGAGATGATCACCTCGGTTCTGGATCTTTCCCGGGCAGACCGTTCCTACATACTCGATAGCATGAAGAATCCACCCTTCCTAGCCAAGCACTGGCAAGGCATGATCAATGAAACCGTGGCGCGGAAGGATCTGAAACCGGAGTAGCGGAGACCACCATGAACGACACCACCGTCATCCTTTCTGCCTTCCTTGATGAGAGCGTCCCGGTCGAAGACCGCAAGGACATCGAACAGCAGTTGCTGGTCGGCCAGGCGCTGGGGCTGAAGTACTGGACGCCGCGCTTTGTCTACGACGCCGCCGCCGGGGCCAATGCCAACATTGTCACCCTGGCGCCGGAGAAGGTCAAAGCCATAGCCGCCCGCAGTCGCGAGCTGGGCTTCAAGATCGGCTGCATCGGGACGGCCGTGGGCAAGGTCAAGCTGGTGGATGTTACCGATGGCAACCACGCGCCGTACCGTACCCATGCGCAGCACCTGGAGTCTTTGCGCCAGGCCATCGCGGTGGCCCAGGAGTGCGGTGCCAAGTTCCTGCGCGCCTTTTCCTTCTACCCGCCGCGCGGCGCCGACCCCGATCTCTACTACCGCCAGGGCCTTGATCGGCTGGCCGACATGACGGCCGAGTGCCAGAAGGCCGGCGTCGTCTACCTGATGGAGCCCGAGCCCAACCTCATCGGCTACAACAGCGACATGATGTTACGGCTGGTCAAGGACATCGGCAACGATTACCTGCTCATCAACCCCGATGCGGCCAACATGCACGTGCAGGGCTACGACGGCTGCGCCGAGTACCTCAAGGTGGCCCAGGCGGGCAAGCTCGGTTTCATGCACGTCAAGGACTACACCGCACCGTGCCCCAAGGCCATCGCGGTTGATGAAGAGGCCCTCCGGCATTTTGGCTCGGTCGATGTCGGGCTGTCCGGCCACGACCGCATCTTCGCCGACCTCGTCACCCGCCTGCCGGCCATCAACGCGCAGTTGCGGGCGCTGGGCGCCGACGGCCTGATTCTCGATGTCGAAGGCCACATGAAGGGCGGCGGGCAGTTCGGCGGTTGGAGTGGCCCCGATGGCATCGGCGTGGCCGTGCGCGCCCTCATTAACCTGCTGCAGGCCAAGGGCATCGGCGTGGTCATTCGCCAGTACGGCGACATCCGCAAGAAATAAGAAGGCAGGATTGCTGGGGAGCAATCCTGCCCGGTATGATCGTCTGGGAGTCCGACGGGCGGACTCCGGCCTCGGATCAGTGCGAACGACGCCGCTTGCGGCGTGCCGCCTCACTTGGCTTCTCGAAGTGACGGCGATTCCGCAGTTCCTTCATGGTGCCTTCCTTGTCCATCTTCTTCTTCAGACGGCGCAAGGCACGCTCCACGGGTTCCCCCTTACGGGTGCGAACTTCGGACGGCATGTAGTGTTCACCCCCTCTCGGGCCGGTTTGGGGTGGCGGCTTCTCACTCGAGCGAGAAGTCGTCACCCAGCAGATGCTTCAGCCTAGCCAACGCGTGGTTCTGAATCTGTCGGACGCGTTCGCGGGTGCGTCCGACCAGTTGGCTGACATCCTCTAAGGTCTTGGGCGGTTGACCATCGAGGCCAAACCGCAGTTTCAACACAATAGCTTCGCGTTCGTCGAGCTGGTTGACCAGTTCCCGCAGGCGTTCGAGGGACTCGATGCGTCCGAGGAGTTGGTCCGGGGTGGGCGCGCTCTGGTCGGCGATGATCTCCTCGAACCGGCTATCTTCGCCAGCCTGCAACGGGTCACTGAGCGAGACGCTGCGCAGTTCGGCGCTCTTGAGTCCGGCCACGGTACGCCGACTGACATCCAATTGGTCGGCGATCTCGGCATCGGTCGGTTCGCGCCCCAGCTGTTCGGACAACTCCGAGCGGGCCGACTTGATGCGGTTGATCTTGCCGGCAGACTGCACGGGGATGCGAATCGTCCGGCTCTGGTTGGCCAGCGCCCGGCGCATGGCTTGTTTGATCCACCAGGCCGCGTAACTGCTGAATTTGGCCCCTTTCGTGGGATCGAATTTCTCAACCGCCTTCATCCGGGCGATGTTGCCCTCGCTGATCAGATCCAGGAGGGGCAATCCCAGTCCTTTGAAGTCGTGCGCAATCTTCACCACCAGCCGCAGGTTCGCGCGAATCAGTTTCCAGCGTGCTTCCTCGTCGCCGTTCTTGATCTTCTCTGCCAGGCTGACCTCATCCTCGGGCGTGACCAAGGGGATCTTGCCGATATCCTGCATGTACACCTTCATGGTGTCATTCTTACTCAGCATGTCCCCTCCTTGAGCTCAGGATCATGTCCGGCACCAAAGCGGCTCCGTCGGAGGATAGCGTCCTGCCCATCAGGCGTCTCAGGCACGTTCTGATTTTTCGTGCGTGACTATAGTGCGGTAAAGCACCGAGTCAACTGTACGTTATCCCCTTGTCTCGCCCGGGTGGCGAGGGAGTACACAGACACCACGTGTTCACCTCATGACAGAGCACCTACACAGTCTTGCTGGCAGCCTCTGGCGGGAGCGTTTCCGTGCCTGGGTTCAGGGGGGGCGTCCCGCGGTTCTGACCGGCCGGGTTCGCTTTGCCTTGCACGACGAGGCGCTGGTGCCGGTGACCTTGCTGCGCGCCTTCGCGGGGCGTCCCGGGCGGGTCGGCGTGGTTGTGGCAGACAGCCACCGCGGCGACAGCATCGTGGCGGGGCTGGCGGCCCTCCTGCCCATCGCCGGGGACGAGCGGCCGGTCATTCAGGTCCCGGACGTCGTGGCGACGCAACGCGGTCAGTGGATTCCGGAGAACGAGGCGGCACGCTGCGCCGCCCTGGAGACCGCGTTGCGCGGAGGAGACGGCATTTTCGTGGTGACGGCGCAGGGCCTGCTCTCGCCGACCCTGGCTCCGGCCGCCTTTGCGGCGCACGTGTTCAGCCTCCGAGTCAAGGACTCAAGCTGGTCTCCGGCCGCGCTTGCCGCCCGGCTGGTCGAGTTGGACTACGACAACGAATTTGAGGTCCACGCTCCCGGCGAGTTTGCCCGCCGGGGTGGCATCCTGGATGTCTATTCGCCGCTGTACGATGCTCCGGTGCGCCTCGAGTTCTTCGGCGACGAGATCGAGTCCATGCGTTTCTTCGTGCCGGACACGCAGCGCTCCTTTGGCCAACTGACGGAGCTGCGGATCGCGCCGCGGGGTGCGATTGTGGCCACGCCGGAGCCTGGGCGCGAGGGGACGTTTCGGGACTACCTGGGTCCCGCGACGCCGCTGCTGATCTGCGGTCCGGCGGAGATTAGGGAGCATCTGACCCGTTTCGGCGACCGGGAGCAGACGGCGGCCTGGGATAAGCTACAGCGCGAGGCTACGGCGGTGTGCGAGTTGCTGACCGACGTCAGCGTCGCTCCGGCGGGCGGCGCGGGGCCGCTGTTGTCGGCGGAGTGTGAGAGTCTCACCGGCGAGATCGGCGAAGTGCCGGTGGATCTTGGCGACAGCGTTGGCCAGTGGCGCTGGCAGCAGTTGCGTGGGGCGCTGGGGCGTTGGCACGAACAGGGGCACTGCCTGGTGGCCTGCTGTGCTGGCGAGGGCGAGATGGCGCGCTTCGGCGAGCTGCTGGCCGAGGATCCCGGCATGGCCCGGCTGGGCCTCTCGATCGAGCACATTCCACTGGAGTCCGGGCTGCTGCTGACTGGCGCCGGGGTCGTGCTGCTCAGCGAGCAGGAGCTGTTCGGGCGCCAGCCGGACGTCCGGCGGCGGCGGCGTAGCGCCTATCGCCAGGACCTGGCGACGCCGGATGGCATGGACCTCGAGGAGGGCAGCTACGCTGTGCATGCCGCCCATGGCATCTGTCTCTATCACGGCATCCGCCAGATTGAGGTGTCGGCTGAAGTCCAGGAGGTCCTCGAGCTGGAGTTTGATGACGAGGCCCGGTTGTACGTGCCGCTGGAACAGGCCTTTCTGGTCAGCCGCTACGTGGGGGGCACCCGAAAAATGCCCCGGCTGAGCCGCCTCGGCGGTTCGTCCTGGCGCACGGCCAAAGCGGGCGCTGAAGCCGCCGCTACGGATCTCGCGGCCGGTCTGCTGCGCCTTGAGGCGATGCGGCACAACTCGCCGGGGTTTGCCTTCAAACCAGCGTCTGACTGGGAGAGTTCGTTTGCGGCGGCCTTCCCCTACGCCGAGACCGCGGACCAGACGCAGTCCATCCGCGACGTGCTGGCGGACATGGCCAAGCCCGAGCCCATGGACCGCTTGCTGTGCGGCGACGTCGGCTACGGCAAGACGGAGGTCGCCATGCGCGGCGCCTTCCGGGCCGTGCTCAACGGTCGCCAGGTCGCCATCCTGGTGCCGACCACGGTGTTGGCGCAGCAGCACTACACGACCTTTCGCCAGCGGATGGCCGAGTACCCGGTGGTCATCGAGGTGATCAGCCGTTTCCGTACCCACGGTGAACAGCAGCGCGTTCTCGAAAGGTTGGCCGAGGGCCACATCGACATCCTGATTGGGACACACCGGCTGCTGCAGAAGGATGTGCGCTTCGCCAATCTCGGACTGCTGATCGTCGACGAGGAGCAACGCTTCGGGGTGCGGCACAAGCAGCAGCTCAAGGAAATGCGTGCCAGTGTGGACATTCTGACCATGACCGCGACGCCGATTCCGCGCACGCTGTACTTCAGCCTGGCCGGTCTGCGTCACCTGAGCACGATCATGACGGCGCCGGCGGAGCGTCTTCCGGTGACCACGGTGATTGCCAACTACGACAAGGAACTCATCCGCCAGGTCATCCGGCGCGAACTCGAGCGGCAGGGCCAGGTGTACTTCCTGCACAACCGGGTGCAGACCATTGACCGCACCGCCTTGGCGCTGCGGCAATTGCTCCCGGAGGCCCGCCTGGCGGTGGCCCACGGGCAGATGACGCCGCACGGGCTATCCGAGGTCATGTCGCGCTTTCTGGCCGGCGAGGTGGATGTGCTGGTGTGTACCACGATCATCGAATCGGGGCTGGACATCCCCAACGCCAACACGATCATCATCGACCGCGCCGACCGCTTCGGTCTGGCCGAACTCTACCAGCTTCGGGGCCGCGTCGGCCGCTACCATCACCAAGCCTATGCGTACCTGCTGTTGCCCCCCATGGGCGTTCTGCCGGCGAACGCCCGCGCCCGCCTGCACGCGATCCGCCGCTATACCCATCTTGGCGCCGGGTTCAAACTGGCCCTGCGCGACCTCGAGATTCGCGGGGCCGGAAACATCCTCGGTACCGAGCAGAGCGGCCACATCGCCGCCATCGGGTTTGAGCTTTACTGCAACCTCTTGCGCGAGGCCGTGGCCCGGCTCGAGCATCTGCCCGTACCCAAGCGCGAAGCCGTGCCCGTCGAACTGGATACGCTGACCTTCGCCAAGCACGATAGCCGCGGTCGCTGCCTGGCGGCCATTCCCGCCGCCTATATCCAGGACGACAGCGCCCGTATCGGCTGTTACCGGCGGCTGGGAGAAGTGACGGAACCCGAAGCGGTGGATGCCCTGGCCGCGGAACTGCGGGACCGTTTTGGCCCGCTGCCGTCCTGCGTCGAGGTCCTGCTGGATGTGGCCCGGGTGCGCATCGCGGCCCGCCTGGCCGGGGTACACCGAGTCAACGTCCGCAACCGCCGTGCCTTCCTCGAGACGGAGCAGGGCTTGCTGCGCGGCGTGGGCGCCAGCGTGCCCGAACTCGTCGCGGCTGACGGCGCCGGGCAGTTGCAGGAACTCCAGCGCCTGTTGCGCGGCCGCAGGGGCGAAGGGTGAGCCTTGTGGGACGGCAATGTGGTCCGCTGGGCCGAGGCGCGCGTGACGCCACTGCCAGTCGCGAGCTGGACAGGTCGGACAGGTCGGACAAACCCGCTGGCGACCGGTGCCTCCTACGGCAGAGCCGGAGCAGGACCGCCGGCGCCAGAGGGCGGCGGCGTGGCGGCGGCGGGTTCGGCCGCTTTCTGCGACACGGTGATCGAGCGCAGCAGGCGGAAGCCCATCATGTTACCTTTGGAGGCCGGCGGCAAGCGGTTGCGCGCCGCCGAGCGGCAGTCCACCGGCGGCACGTACCAGTTGCCGCCGCGCAGGCAACGCCACGACTCGTGTTCAGGGTCGCCAGGACCGTCGTCGTTGGCGTAGGGAGCGAAGCGGTTCAAGCACCACTCCCAGACGTTGCCATGCAGGTCGTATAGCCCCAGGCTGTTTGGTCGTTTGAGGCCCACCGCGGTGGTGCCACTGCCGCCGTTGTCGCCATGCGTGGCGAAAGCCTCCAGTCGGCGCGGTTCGTTGCCGCAGCAGTAGGCGGTGGAGGTTCCCGCCCGACAGGCGTACTCCCACTCCGACTCACTGGGTAGACGGTAGGTCCCGTCCGCGACGCCCTCCAGCCGACAGAGCGCCGTGATGAACTGCTGACAGTCGTACCAGCTCACTTCCTCCGCCGGGCGCCGGGCGCCCTTGTAGTGCGACGGATCGGCAGGCATGACGCGCCCCCATTCTGCCTGGGTGACCTCGAAAGCACCGAGGTAGAACGGCTCTGGAGCCACGAAGACATGCTGCACCTCGCGGTCGCCCCGCCCGGTCTCTTCCGGCGGACTCCCGATGATCGCCGTGCCCGGGGGGACCAGCCGGAAGCGCATCCCCACCGAGTTCTCCACCTCCACCGGCAGCCTGGCCGTGCGGCTGAACGATTGCTGCGCCGAGCGCATGGTCTCACTGCCGGTGGCCAGACCCTCCAGAGGGGCCAGGAAGGCCGGGACGACCTCCTTCAAACCTGGCAACTCCTGAGCCTGCCCACCCAGCGGCTCGAGCGCTACGGGTATGGCCGTCGGCAGGGCAGGGGATTCCTGCCGAGATGCCTGCCGCCGGGCCATCATGGGCCGCAGGACAAAGGCTTCGAGCAGGGCCAGCAGGACGATGCATTCGATGAGCCACAGCCCGATACGCCAGCGTGGCACGCGGCGTCGAGGTTGTCCGGCAGCGGCACTGGCAGCCTCGAGCCGTCGCCGCGCCGCCTGCGCCAACTGCTCTCGGGTGAATACCGGGGATGGCGGCGGCGGCCGGCCTTTCAGGGGTTCCTGTCCACTCGAGTCGCTCACCGTGTCACCCCAGCGATCTTGTGCGAAGCGCTTCCTCAGCGCCGGCGGTACATGATTACGCCGCCCGCCACCAGGAAGGCGATCGTGGGCAGGCAAGCCCCCGTCAGTGGCGTCGCATACCCCCGGCGGGCCAGGGTCAAGCCAAGCTGACTGGTCACGTAGAATGCCACCATCAGAGCCACGGCAAAGGCGAATCCCCGCATGGCACTGCTGCGTTCGCGCGTGATCGATAAGGCCACCCCGAACAGCGCTCCGATGAGGCATGCCAGGCTGAAGCTGCAGCGGAACCAGACCGTGCTGCGGAAGGACCTCTTGACATGGTCTGGCAGATCGGGATTGGCCCGCAGGGTGGCGAGCATTGCCCGGACGGAGAGGTTGTCCGCGGGCCGCACATGGTTCAGTATCCGATCCGGCGTCTCGTCGAGACCAGGGGGCCGATAGGTCTCATAGCGCTTGATGTCTCCTTCCGTGGGCAATTGCGTCTCCGGGTCGAAGGGGGTGACTTCACAGTCCTGGAACAGCCACGCCCCGTCCAGGTAGCGGGCCGTGGTGGCGCGCAGTTCCCAGGCAATCGTATCCTGGGCCGTGAACTGCTTGATGAACACCCGCCCGTGCTTCCCATCGGCCGCGAAGGATTCGAAGAACCAGTCTCGGCGGCCAGGCGCGTTGCGGTAGACCAGGGTTGTTGGCCGTTGCACGCGGTTCGGCGCCGCAGTCCAGTCCTCCAGCAGGTGTGCGGCCTGGGTCGCGCAGCGCGGGGCGAGCGATTCCCCGATCCAAAAGGAGGCGCCGCAGAGGAGTAGAGAGATGATCCACACGGGGAGCGCCATCTGGACCATGTGGATGCCGGTGGCGCGCATCGCGGCCAGTTCATGATGTCGTCCCATCAGGCTGACCACAAAGCAACTGGACAGCAACACCGACATGGGCAGCACATTCAGCATGTTCGCCGGCTGCAGCAGGAGGAAGTACAGCACGATCTCCCAGCGGCTCCCCGGCGCGGCCCGTCCGGACCGGCTGGTGAAGTCCTCCAGGTTGTCGAATACGTCGGCGAATAAGAAGAGCGCCGAAAAAGCAAGCAGGCAACAGGCCAGCGGCAGCAGGAACTCGCGAGTCACCAGCCAGAACAGGATGCGCGAGCCGCGCCGCTTCCCTGCCGCTCCCGCTTGACCATGGTCAGTATCCACGAGGTGGTTGATCCGAACCGCCGGCGCCGCTCAGCGGCGTTTTCCAATCAGCTTGACTTTGACCATACGTGTTCCGGTGACGATTTCCTGCAGCGAGCGCCCCGAGGGAGCCACGAACATAATGAAGGGTGTGAGCAAACCGAACGCCAGGGTCAGCACCCCATAGAGGCAGGCCCGGCCCAAGTAGAACTGCTCCCCGTTGCGCTTGATCAGAATGATGCCCCAGAACTTCTGCCCGGGGGTCTGGCCGACGACCGCGAGGGCCCACGCCAAGCCCAGTAGCAGCGTTCCGTAGTACGCCATCAGGCCGAGGTAGAAGGCGCTGTTGCCATCCAGCACCTCGAGGCTGAAGAGCAGGGCGGCGAGCAGGTACATCCCCACCGCCATGAGGCCGGCCAGCAACAGGTCGAACAGCCCGGCGGCGACGCGCAGCGGCACCGGCGCCGAATCGAAGTCATCCGGCCTCACTTCGTGCAGACCGCTGACCGTGCTAGCCTCGGTCGCCCGCCTGGTTACAGAGGTCCGAATCTTGGAGATGAACGAGGTATCGCCGGGGTCCTTCTGTTCGATCTGCTTGAGCAGGATGTCGCGCAGAAAGGGCACTTCACAGGCCTTCTCCCAGCGCGCGATCAGCGTGCTGCGGATCTGGCAGTAGGCCGTGATGCGGCCGCTCTCCGCCCAACGCACCAGGCATTCCTGGTCGACCGGACCGTACTCCTCGCCGTCGACGGTCTTGAGCAAGTATAGACGTTCATTGCCAGCCATAGTCCCGGTTCCCTCCGGGTAGCGCCGAGGAATTGGGTTGCATGTCTCTGATGCGCTGGTAACATAGTGGCCCAATGACCAAAGAAAAACCGGGGGCGCGCTTGCATCCTGTGGTCATCCGGCGCACCTTTGGTCTGCGGCGTGCAAGCGTGTCGGCCGTGGGTGTCGGCGCGGCTGGCAGGCCAGGGTGGCATAGTGGTGGCTCGGTTGTCGTGTAGGCTCGGCCCGCGCAACCGGTCGCTGGGTTCTTGAGGCGGTGGCCGGGGTGCGGTATTCTGGAGGTGACGCTATGATCGGGCATCCGGGAGATTTGTCTTACACCAAGCATCACATTTGGGTCCGCATGGACAAAGAAGCGCATACCGCGACCATCGGCATCACCGAGGAGCTGGTTGAGCAGCTCGCGGAGATCTTTGGGATTGACATGCCCATGGTCGGCGATGAGCTCGACATGGATACCTTCTGCATCCATCTGCATCTGAAGAGCCGCATTCACCATATGCGCTCACCCCTCACGGGCCGGGTCGCCGAGATCAACCGGGATGTGCTCGACAATGCCAGCCTCCTGCACCTGTCTGCCTACAAGAACTGGCTGTACCGGATGGAGTACGACGATCCGGATGAGGTCCACCTGCTCATGAGTGGCGATCAGTATACCCGCTTTTTGGACCATCTCTGAGCCCGTGGGAGTGACGCTTGGCCATGCCCTACCGGCTTCCCGGAGATGACACCGTGCGCTGGCGTTGTCTGGACTCCTTGGCCTGGGCCCTGGCGACGCTTGCCTGTACCCTCTACCTGCCCCAGGTCGGCCGGACCGCGCTTGGCGACCTGGACCTGCTCTACGTCGGGCCTGTCCTCTGGGGCCTGTTTTCGGTCTTGCCCTTGCGTGAACCCGCCGGCCTCGCCGGCCCCTGGCAGATGTGGCGGCTACGGGCGGCCTGGCTGACCCTCGCCGGCACGGCTCCCTTCTTTGGCTGGTGGCTGCGCTGTACGGCCGTGCCCTACCTCGCGGCTGCCGCCGCGGTCGCCATGGCCGCGGCCGCGTGGGCCCTGCTGGAGACGACCTTCCTGGTTTCCCGCATAGCCCGTTCTCGCGGCCTGACCGGGCTGGCCTTGGACGCACTCCTCGTGCGGGTGGGGCTGCTCTATCTCCTGGTGATTCCCATCGCCACGCTTTGGTTCACCTTCGTGGTGGCCTTGGCGGCAGGCTGGGCGACCGTTCCTGGCGACTGGTTGCGCTTCTGGCGCCAGATTCCGTCCTTTGGGCGCGTTCTGTTGCTGTACGCCCCGCTGGCGGCGCTGCTGAACCTGGTACGGTTGCTGCTGCGTGCCTCGGTAGGCCTATTCCGCCTGATCTCTGCCGAGTCTGCTGCACCGGGAGATGTCGTTGATGAGCCCCCCTGTTCCATCTAAGACCCGTCTGATCGTAGCCCTCGATGTCGACACCCTCGAAGCGGCCGCGCGCCTGGTGCATGGCCTCGGTCCGGCGGTGGAATGGTACAAGGTCGGCAAGCAGTTGTTTACTCGGCATGGGCCCGCCGCCGTCCGGCAACTCAAGGACGCCGGCAAGCAGGTGTTTCTGGACCTGAAGTTTCACGACATCCCCAACACCGTGGCGCAAGCGATACGCGCGGCAGCCGCCATCGGCGCCGACCTCACCAACGTCCACGCCGGCGGAGGTCCGGCGATGTTGCGGGGCGCCGCCCAGGCCGCCCGCGAGAGCGGTATCTCGATCACCGCCGTGACCGTGCTGACCAGTATGGACCGCGCCGAACTGGCTGCCGTCGGCCTGGATCTCGATCCCGCGCAGCAGGTCGTACGTCTGGCCATCCTGAGCCGCGACTGCGGCCTTGCGGGCGTGGTGTGCAGCCCCCTGGAGGTGTCGCTGATCCGCCAGGCCTGCGGCCCCGACTTCGTGCTCGTCGTTCCCGGCATCCGCCCGGCAGGGGCCGAGAGCGACGACCAGAAGCGCATCATGACGCCGCGCCAAGCGGCGGCGGCCGGAACGGATTTCATCGTGGTGGGTCGGCCGATCACGGCCGCCCAAGACCCGGCGGCGGCCGCGGCAGCCATCCTCAGTGACCTTGGCTGAGATGCCGCCGGGGGTAACGACGGCAGGCGGGCGGCCACAGGCGCCAATGCGCCCGCGAGCCGGTGTCGGCGAGACGCTGGCTCGCCGAGGGTTCGGCAAGCGCCTCTCCAGGAAGTCACCGGGCAGAACTCTTGAGGCGTTGCCTCGCCAAGGCGTGGGCGCAGTTCAGTTCCGTAGGTGGTGACACCTCAGGTCCTGGGGTTCAGGAAACGGCGAGACGGCGAGACGGGGAAACGGCGACTGGAGGAGACGGACTGGGAGACTGGCGGAGAGGAAAACAGGGTTCAGGGTCAGCCAAGCCCCCGG
>CAIZKT010000223.1:0-9446 GCA_903933565.1 uncultured Victivallales bacterium
ACCAATGTTCCTCTTGAGTCCCGTACACCCATGGGGTACCAAAAGATAGGGACCCCCACCCCCAATTTAAGCCCGAACTACCCCTACCAACGTCCGGCGGAACATCATTGATCACAGGGGGAGTGGTATCAACAATATTTTGAACAGTCACTGATGCCTGACCGGTACAGGTAAAGTTTGGATAGGAATAAGTAGCAGTGTATGTGGTAGTTTGTGTTTGGGTGAGGCCGGAGGGATTAGCTGCCGATGAGGTAAATCCGGCAGGATCTGATGTCCAGCTAATGGTTGGGACCGCCGTTCCTGATACCGTTACATTATCAATCGCCCAAAACCAGCTATAAGGTGCATCATATTTAAACCGGATATAAAAAGTGGAATTATTAATGTAAGTATTCAGATTGATTGTTGGATTAGCGAATGAGGTACGGGTTCCCTGTGTGGAGGAATAACTTGCCACTGTGGTCCATGCGGTGCCATTGGTGGATACATCCACGGTGCCGGTAGCTCCGGTATTAAAATAGAAGAAATGATAAAAATCGAGAGATAAGGTTGAATAGCCCACGGTACTCATCACCGGCGATTGCAGAATAGTATGCGTGGTACCGCCACTTCCCTGGGCACAGCTGTTCGATAGATAGAATTGGGAATTATTGTTGGAATGAATTGCGGTATTATCGCCGCTGCAATTGGTAATGTAACCGTCGGGTTGTAAGGTCCATGCAGCATTTGCAGGGGTTCCACCCGATGATGTGTTTGTTAATGTCCAGCTATTGGTAACCGCTTCAAAAGTCTCAGATATTAAAGCAATTGTTGGGGTTCCGATAGTGGAAGACGAGGTCAGATCAAAACTGGTACCGTTACAGATTGATGTAACAGAGGCACTTACCGTAACAGGTGGTGCAGGTACAACCAGAACTTGTATGGTAGCTGTGGTGGAGCAGGCGTTTAAACTCATGGTATACACGTAGCTTACCAAAATCGAGTTGAGCGTTGTATTGAGCAAAATCTCATTAATAGCACCGGTGCCTGTTCCGGCTGCATTGCTGATTCCGGCCACTGCTGCCCGGGTCCAGCTGAAATTGGTACCCGGCACCGAGCTGGTTGGTGTGTAACTGAAAGTATGACTGCTGCATACGTTTGGTGGATTGATTGCACTGGAGAGTGATGGCATGGTAGTGACGGTCACTACCACATTCTGATCAACGGAGCAGCCATTGGCGGCCAGGGTGTAAACATAGGTAACGTCAATAGGGCTAAAGGTTGAATTTACCAGAAATTCATTCGGATTATCGGTTCCCGAGTTTGCCGCATTGGTAATTCCGGACACTGCATCGCGCCTCCAGGCAAAGGTTGTTCCCGGCGTTGCACTGGTTGGATTGTATGAAAACAGGGTGTTGCTGCATATACCCGATGTTAGCGGACTCGATAAAGAGGGGCTGGGCTTAACATCAACTACCACGTTGTAGGTTGGAGGTGTTGAGCACCCGGCTACCGCCAGGGTGAAGATATAAGTAACGCTTATGGTGGAACTGGTTGTATTGTATAGAATTTCACTTACATCACCAATGCCTGAACCCGGAGCATTGCTGATTCCGGCAACTACTGGCCGGCTCCAGTTAAAGGTTATACTTCCGGAGGAACTGGTGGGTGTGTAAGTAAAAAGATTGTTACTGCATGCGGCTGCCGGAGTCAGCGAGCTGGTCATTAACGGAGTGGGAGTAACCACAATTTCCACGCTGAAAGGGTTGGGATTCGTACATCCGTTGGCAGATAATGTGTAAAGATAGGTTACGCTGATGGGCGATGTGGTTGTATTCTCCAGCGTTTCATTGATTGCTCCCGATCCGCCTGTCGACGGATTACTGATCCCCGCGACTGCTGCGCGTGTCCAGGAAAAACTGGTGGTGGGTTGGGTGCTCGCTGGTGTATAGGAGAACAGTGTATTGCTGCATATTCCGTCAGGGGTGAGCGTGCTGGTAAGCTCCGGAACCGATGTAACCACTACAATAACCAGATCAGTATTTGTGCATCCATTTGCTGTTAAGGTGTACACATACATAATGTTCAATGGTGACCCGGTAGTATTCACCAGTATCTCATTAATATTTCCGATACCGGTAGCCGCCAGGTTTTCGGAATCTGCAGCACGGCTCCAGCTGAATGTGGTACCTGAGGTTTCACTGGTTGGGGTGTAACTGAATACTGAATTGCTGCAAATCCCCGGCGGAGTCAGTAAACTGCTGAGTAACGGCGCCGGGTTAACCACAACAGTTACCGGATAATTGACAGAACTGCTGCAACCGCCAGCATGTAAGGTATATACATAAGTAACTGTGACCGGGGCCGAAGAAGTGTTTTCCAAAGTCTCCGCTGGATCATTGGTCCCGGAGCGTCCTGGGTTGCTGATCCCTGGAACTGCTGCCCGGTTCCAGGTAAAAGTGGCGCCGGGAACGTCACTGGTTGGCGTATAGGTGAATACACTGTTGCTGCATACCGCTGGTGGGGTTAAAGTGCTGGTTAAAACCGGTGCCGGACTCACCACCACCACTACCGGGTAAGTCACTGGATTGGTACATCCGTTAGCCGATAAGGTATAAATATAGGTTACACTGATTGGTGAGGTTGTGGAGTTAACCAGAGTTTCCATCGGATTGCCATAACCGGTTGCCAACGGGTTGGAAATTCCGGCTACCGCTGCACGGTCCCATCTGAAAGTGGTTCCTCCGGTGTAGCTGGTGGGGGCGTAAGAAAATAAGGTATTGCTGCATATCCCTCCGGGAGTCAAGGTGCTGGTTAATATAGGATCCGGATTTACGGTTACCGTAACATGAAAGAGGGTTGGATTGGTGCAATCGTTTGCGGCTAACTGATAGGCATAAATTACATTGATTGGCGAATTCGTGGTGTTCACCAAAGATTCATTCGGATCGTCGGAACCGCTCCTGGCGGCATTACTGATACCCGTAACCGCCGCACGATTCCAGCTAAATGTGGTACCCGCTGTTCCGCTAAGGGGAGTGTAGTTAAACAGCGCATTGCTGCAGATAGCTGGTGGGGTTAATGTGCTGGATAATACCGGCCTGGGTTTTACCTGTACTTCCACACTAAAGGTGGTGGCGGCGGGGAAAGTGGGTTCAGCCGGAAGGGCGGCGCCGGGATAGGTGGTTGCGGGCTCGACAAAGGGCGCCGGGACCAGACTGCGCGCTCCGAGGAGGCCGGGTGCTGGCTGGCTGCGAACGCAGCCGGTGGCGAACAGTGCCGCGGCCCCGGCGGCCACTGCGGCAGAACGACTAACCCATCTGACCATCTGACCCTGCGCCTGGCGTCTCATTCCCCGAATCTCCTTTGCACCATGTACCTGAAAGCACGGCCTCGCTCGCCGTAATTGGTGAACATATCCTGGCTGGCACACCCCGGCGAGAGTAGAACAACATCTCCCGGAACGGCTTCGTCCACAGCGGCGTCGAAGGCGGCGTCTAGCGATACATACACCCCACAAGATACCACATCTCCCCAAAGTTTCGCCAACCGTTCGCGACTAGTTCCAACCAGAAAAACACCTTTCACGTAACGCGCAAGCACGGTTTCGAGTCCGGCAAAGCTGACGTTCTTGTCCAGCCCTCCCGCCAGCAGCAGCACCGTGGGGCGCTTGGCGTCGGCGGTCACGGTCTCCAGAGCGCGCACCAGAGCATCGGGGTTGGTGGCCTTGGAGTCGTTGATAAAGCGGATGCCGTTACGGACCGCGACCGTTTCGAGGCGGTGCGGCCCGAGGCTGAAGCTGGCGACGTGGGGCGCCAGGGTTTCGGGCTCGAGGCCGGCGCGCTGCGCCAGGGCGAAGACCGTCAGGATGTTCTCCAGGTTGTGGCGACCGGGAAGGCGGATTTGCGCGGCGGGAAGAACGACGCGGGTCGGCTGGCCGGGGGCTTGGCGTCGGCAGAGGTCGCCCTGGCCTGAGGCGAACCAGGTGCTGGTCCCATCGTCGGTGCTGCTGAACGTCGTCGGCACGCCCGCGACCGCGGCGCGGATGCGGGGGTCGGCGGCGAGGTCACCCCGCAGGATGGCATCGGCTGGGCTGGACAAGCGCCGCAGTACGCGGACCTTGGTTTCCAGATACGTGTCCAGGTCGCCGTGGCGGTCCAGATGATCTGGCGTGATGTTCGTGATGGCGGCGGCAAGGGGGGCGAAACGGTCCGCCTTCTCAAGCTGGAATGAACTGACTTCCACGACCATGAGGTCCAGGGCGTGGGAGTAGCAGGCGGCGTCGCTCAAGGGCAGTCCGATGTTGCCTGCCGCGACGACGCGCTGGCCGGCTTTGGCCAGGCAGTGCGTCAGGAGTTCGACCGTCGTGGTCTTGCCATTGGTGCCGGTTACGGCCAGGATGGGACAGGCGCACTGGCGGTAGCCGAACTCGAGTTCGCTGATGACCGGACAGCTCAGTCGGTCGGCCAGTTTCCCGAGGGCTGAGGAGTAGGGGATACCTGGACTGATGATGGCGAGGGCAGGGGAGCCTTGGAGGACGCCCCCGGACCACTCCAGAGTGACGCTGATTCCGGCGCGGCGCAGCGCGACCGCGCGGTCGTGTACGGCCGACGTGTGGCCGCTGTCCAGAACCGTGACGCAGGCGCCCTGGAGTCGCGCCAGGCGGGCCGCCGCCAGGCCGCTTTCGCCAAGACCGAGTACGAGGACATCCTGTCCAGCTAGCGACGACGTCATCTCCACCCCTGCAATCTGCGGCTGCCGAGTCACATCCAGCCTGGATCACGGACTCTGTGCCAACCCCGCGAGCTCCGCGGCGGAGAGCACCCGCCGGTAGAGGCGCACCTCATCGAGCCAGCCCCGGAAACGGGCGCGGTCGAGGTCGGGGCTGTAGGCGCCCACAACCAGGTCACGCCCCGGGGCGATGAAGCCTGCTCGAGGCAGCGTACCGACCTCACGACCATTGACGTAGAGACGCATGGTCTGGTTGTCGAAGGTCGCGGCGAGGTGCGACCATTCGCCGACGGGAAGTGGTTCCGGACCGATCAGACTATGGCTCCAGCTCTCCAGCGGGATCTGCCAGGCCGGCCGGCCGCTGGCCAGCCCAAGCCGGTAGCCCGATTGGCTGCCCGCCATGCTGTTGAGCATCCAGCGATCACTCTGACCCGCCTCGGAGGGCTTGCACCAGAGCGCCACGCTGATGCCGCCGGGATGATAGAAGGGCGCCGGCGCCGGGCAGGTCGCGCCACCGTCGCCGCAACGCAAGACCAGGCCGCCGCGGCCGGGCTCAAGCCGCAGGTTGACTGACCTCAGCCGAAAATCGTTCGGGGACGAATCGAGGAACGCGCCCTTGGCCTCGGTCTCGAACTGCCACGCCGCCAGCAGGTCGCCCGTGACGCGCATGGGCTGCCAGGGCAGGCGGCTGCCATACCCAGCGCGGACCTCGGCGTAGCGCTTCTGGGGCGGGGCCAGGCCCAGGTCTTCAGGGATGACATCGGTGCTCGCCTCGGGGGCCCAAGCCGTGCAGAAGACCCGTTTGATGGTGTTGGCGAAGGTGAAGCCCTGGCCCGAGGTCGGCTCGACGTAGTGTCCCTCGCCGAACTCGGTCCAGTTGTCGAAAACCACCAGCTTGCGGTCCCAGCGCTCGGCGGGCTTCGCGTCGACCAGAGCCTTCGCCTCACGGCAGGCCGCCTCGAAATTCGCGGCTTGCGGGTTGACGATGTAGCCGCCGTTCCGGCCCCACGGACGCGGGTCCCATCCCATCATGACATTCGGGATGTCAGGGACGCCGCCGGTACAGGCCTCCCGCTGTTGCCAGGTCTCCTTGTAGCGGCTCAGGACAGCAGCGTGCTCCGTGTAGGGAATCCCCTCGGGATCGACTCCCGCATCGGGGACTCCGCGGGGACGCAGGCCGTAGCCTGTGACCGCATCCCAGCCGCTGGCGGCAATCTCCTTGCCCAGCGCCTCTTCGGGGCCGTCCATGCAGGCAATCAGGCGCAGGCCCGCGAAGCCCGCCTCCCGGCAGCGTGCCCGCATGCGCTCAAACGCCTGCTGCGTTCCGGCTGGCCCGCCGAGCTGCGGGATCAGCTTCCGGGGCTGCCAGACGAAGAGCAGAGGCTGGTTGTCCACCTTGACATACGAGGGGTGGGTAAAGTAGTTCTCGATCCAGAACGGCAGCAGATTGTCCAGCAGGTCGTCGGCGTCCTTGACGCCCACGGCGCAGCCGTTCTCCCACATGATGCAGAACTTGAACAGGCCGCGGTACTTGGCCTCAAAGAGCCCCTCGTGGATGGCGTGTCCCAGGGTGTGCTCGATCTTGGGCTCGAAATGCTTCCGGTACCAGCAGTAGATGAAGGCATTCACCCCGTGCTCGACCGCGTACTTGATGTGCCAGTCCGCCACCTCGGCGGTGCCCTCATCATACCAACCGATGGCGGGCCGCCGACCGGGCCAGGGCTCGATCTGTTTCCAGCCGTAGTGGGTGCCCTCCTTCCAGAGCGCGCAGTAGTGCATCAGACTGAGGTAGTCGGTCTGGGCGGGACGGGGGACGGGCACGTAACCGGTGCGTTCGAGTTCTGGCAGCGGCTCGAAGGCGAGCCCGAGATCCTGTCGGCGCGTCTCGGCCCCGGCGGCGGAGATCTCCGCACGTACCGTAAAGGCACCCGCCCGGGCGGCCCGGAGGCGCCAGGTCACCAGGTCGAAATCGTCCTTGCCGAGATAGGGAATCGTCTGCACGGCCTCGCCCAGGATCTCAATCCCCTCGGGCACGAGCAGGCGCGCGGCCGTGTTCTCCACCTCGCCGCCCAGGTTCTTGATGCCGGCAATCACGGTCTCCTCGCGGCCGGGCCGGAGCTTCGCCCGGCCGGGGGCCAGGTCCTGAAGATAGAACCAAGGCACGCCTACCGCCCGATCCGCCAGCACCAGCCGTTTGAGCAGGATCGGCCCCTCGCCCCCGCTGAAGCTCAGCGCCAGCCGACGCAGAGTCCCGCTCCAGGCGGCGGAAGCGTTGCCGGCAATCAAGGTCGTTCGGCCATGGCTAAGGGGCTCAAACGCCAGGGAACCCGTGCCGGTGTCACTGGCGACGTCGAGATGCCCGACCCAACCTGGCCCCGGAGCTTCGACGTCCAGGCAGACAAACGGCAGCGGCGCCACGTCGCAGGCCAGTGGGGGGCTGACCAACATGGCCGAGGCGCTTGGAAACGAGGCGGTGACAACGCCATTGCGGACGTCGCACGTCGCCCCGTTCAGGCCCTGCCAGCCCTGCCAGCCGGCGTCGCCGCCGAACTGGCTCTGGTTGGCCCCGCTGGCCCCCGCAGGCGTCAGCCCCAGCAGGACAACGGAGCGCTCGTAGCCCGGGTTGCGGATGGCCAGGCGGTCGATGGGCCCGGCGAGCGGGCCGATCTGCAAGGGGTTGGCCGTAGGCCGAATCCGCCCGGCACGTCGGCTGCTGAAGGAGACCCCGTTGACGTCCAGGTTCAGGGTTGTTCCCGTCCACTGCGCCCGGACGTCGTACCACGTATCGGTCTGCACCACGGGTCCCCGCAGGCGCGGTTCCCAGATCCCCTCGATCTGGACGAAGAAAGAGAGATTGCCGCCTTCTTTCTGCCAGTCAACCCGCAGGATGTACTCCCCCTCCTTCATGGCCAGCGTCTGGGTACCCTCCCGAGTCTGGTCCAGGCGAAAGCTACAGCGGAACTCCATCTCCGGACTCAGGCGCAATTCCGGCGCATCGGCCCAGGTCAGAGCGCTCTCCGCGGCCAGGACCTGACGGTTCCCGACCGTCGCGAAAACCGGCGCGCCCGCCAGCCGTTCGAGCTTGGCCCCCACCGGATCGGCGCTGCCATTGAATTCCCACACGGTCTCCGCCCGGCCCAACGCCGCTAGCAGAATCAGCCCCAGCGCCGCAATCCGGGTCCCATAACGCATCATAGATGTAGCCTTGCCCTTCCTGGCGCCCCTGGCCACGACCGCGAGTACCGCACGCCTGACCTGGCCTCGAAGACTCTCGACCCGGGCTCAGGCAGACCCCGGCGCTGCCGCCGTCGCCGCGCTCAGGCGGGGAGGCGTGAGAGCGGATTCTGGCGGTGGCACTCTTCGATGACGGCGATCTGCTGGCGGACCTGCTCCGGCGTGATGACCAGGGGCGCGCCGTTGACCAGCGCGTCGTAGAGGTTGTCGTAGAACTTGGCGGCCATGCTATTGAACAGGTCCTTGTCCGCCGCAGGCACCGTCCATTCGTGCTCGTGCCAGGTCAGGCCGGGATCGCTGCAGTAGGAGGGGCCAGGCAGGGGTTGGCGCTGCAGCGGCAGGGCGGGGACCTCGGCCGGGACGTAGTACTTCCAAGTGATCTTGCCCATGTCACCACGCAGGCCGCCGAACTGGCCGTAGATATCGTAGGTCGAGCTGGGGTAGGGCGTATTGGAGCAGATTTCCAGATCGATAGTCGGGCGTCCGGGGTAGGAGAGGAGGATCTTGCAGTAGTCCTCGGCGTCGCCGGAGGTATTCAGGCGGTCCATCTGGCACCAGACCCGCGGCATGATGTCCCGACCGATCAGACCGAGCACCTGGTCCATGGGATGCGGCCCAGTGTTGAGCAGGTTGCCGCCGTTGAAGCTCTGCAGGGTCTGCCAGTCGTAACGGCGGCCGAAGCCGTTGAAGGCGGACTTGATCAGGATGGCGCGGCCCAGAACCCCGCTGGCCAGAACCTCGCAGACCTGGCGGTAGTAGGGCGCGAAACGGCTCTGCTGGTAGATGGCGAGGAGCTTGCCGGCTTTCGCCGCCGTGGCGATGAGGTCGTCGACCTCGGTCGCGTAGCGCGCTAAGGGCTTCTCACAGAGCACGTTGAAACCCGCCTGCAAGATCTCCTTGGTGACCGGCACGTGCAGGTGACTTGGGGTGGCGTTGACGATCAGGTCCAAGTCACGGTGCGAGAGCATTTGCCGGTAGTCGGTAAAGGCTTCGCAGCCGTACTCTGCCCGAGCCCGCTCGGCCCGGTCCGGCAGGACGTCCGCCACGCAGGCAATCTGGAACTTCTGCGGCACGTTGCGGAGAAAGTCCGTGTGGATGTTCCTGCCGCTGCGCCCCTGGCCGATGATGCCGAGTCTCAGAACCTTCATGATGCCATGCACCTCTTGGTTGAAACGATTGCCGCAGCCCTGGTGGCGCTGCGGGGTGGCGCCGCTGGCTGACGGGCCGCATAACCTAGACCGGGGATGGCCGAGGTCAACCGCGGCCAAGGCGCCAGGGCGCAGGCAGGTCGCGACGCGGGTATGTAGTCGAGGCTTCAGACGGGCTCAATGGGGGGGCGCGAAACCGGCTAAAGCCTCTACTACGTACGCCTCGTGGCGCAGGCCGGAAGTCTCATTCCGGTATGTCCGGCCTCCCAGCCGGGGGCTCGGCTGAACCCTGAACCCTTGTATGAGACTTGACCGCGATCTTCGCTCTGTTCCGCCTGCGCCGGGGGCTCGGCT
>CAIZKT010000224.1:0-1646 GCA_903933565.1 uncultured Victivallales bacterium
CGCAGTTGCCCCGCCTGCACAAGCTGCTGGACCAACATCACTACCTCGGCCGCCTGAAGCCGGTGGGCGAACGGCTCTACTACGTGGCCACCGATGCGGCGGGCCACTGGGTGGCGATTCTGGTGTTCAGCGCGGCGGCCAACCATCTGCGCGCTCGCGAGGCCTGGATCGGCTGGTCCAACGAACAACGCCGGCGCCGCCTGAGCCTCATCACCAACAACTGCCGCTTCCTGCTGCTCCCCGGTTATGACGTGCCCAATCTGGGGTCCCGAGTGCTGCGCCTCACCCTCGATCGGCTCAGTGCCGATTGGCAAGCGCACTACGGGCACCCCATCCTGGCGGTCGAAACGTTCGTCGATCCCGAGCAGTTCCAGGGGACCGTCTACACGGCCAACGGCTGGATCGAACTGGGGGAAACCGACGGCTGGGGCCGGCAGCGGCGGGATTACTACGTCAAACACGATAAACCCAAGCGGCTGTTTGTGCGCGCCCTAGCTCCTCAGGCCTGCCGCAGCCTCCAAGCCGAGCAGCTCAAGCCGGCTTTGGCCGTGGTGGAAGCCAAGGTGCCGGCCCGCTGCACGCAGCGCGTGCCGGAGATTCAGTCGATCGTCCAGCACTTCAAGCCACTGCCCGAATACCGGGAGCGGTTCGAATCTTACCCCTTGTTCAGCCTGGCCGCCCTGATTCTCCTGGCGATGCTCTGTGAGGCCCCCCGGGGCCAAACGGATTTGGAAAAGTTCGCGCGCGGCTTGAGCCAGGGGCAGCGCCGCGCCTTGGGGATTCGGCGCAATGTCCAAGGAAAGTATCCCGCGCCGTCGCAATCGACCTTCAGCCGGTTTTTGGCGGGAGTGAACGCGGCCAAGCTCGACGCCACCCTGCAGGCGATTCAGGAGCAAGTGCGCGGTCCCGCCCCCAAAGACGAACTGGTCGTCATGGATGGCAAGGAACCCAAACATGGCAGTGGCGCCTCGATCCTGACGGCGGTGAGCGTGCCCAGTCAGTATTACCTGGGCAGCGCCGTGGTGGCCGTGAAAACCAACGAGATCCCCGTGGCGCAAGAAACGTTGATTCCGCCGCTGGATTTGGCGGGCCGCTTCGTCAGCTTGGACGCCCTGCACACCCAGGATGAGACGGCGCGCCGGGTGGTGCTGGAAGCCGGGGGTGACTACCTGCTGACCGCCAAGAAGAACCAGCCCACGCTGCTGGCCAACATTCAAAAGCAGGTCGCCGCTCCCCGAGCGGATTTTCCCCCCTGAGCAGCCGACGCGCACGCCAGCCCGCACCCAAGAGAAGAACAAGGGACGTGACGAAAACCGGGTCATCCGCACCGCCCCCGTTACGGCCGAGGACGTCGGCTTCCCTTTGGCGCGGCAAGCCGCCCGGCTGCTGCGCCAGACCACAGGTCGCCAAGACGACGAAGTGGCCTTGATCACCAGCGCTCCCCCCGAGCGGCTCCAGGCCCAAACTTGGTTGCGCCGCAACCGGCAGGGCTGGGGGATCGAGAGCGGCCTGCACCAGCGGTTGGATGTTTCCTACAACGACGATCGCTGCCGCGTCCAGAGCGACCAAGGCATGTTGATCCTGGGCCTCTACCGTCGCATTGCCAACAGCCTGTTTATGGAGTGGGCGCAGCACCAGCGTCGCCC
>CAIZKT010000225.1:0-10259 GCA_903933565.1 uncultured Victivallales bacterium
CGCCGCGGCGCCGACGCCGCGGCGCCCTCCAACGCCCCTCGTCCGCCGCGGCGTACGAAGGGCGGAACGGGAAGCGCCTTGTATCATACGAGGTTGCTGCAAGTCTCATACAAGCCAGGCCGGAGCGCCGCCCGGGTTCAGCCGCGCGCCGCGGTCGGCAGGGCTTTCTCCGGGGCCGTCCACGGCAGTCCGAGAAAGCTCCCCGCCTCGTGCCAGGTCAGCGTCCCCGCGATGCAGGTCAGCCCCGCTAGGAGGTCCGGGAAGCGCGCCAGGGCGCCGTCCAGGCCGTACTGGGCCAGCTTCCTGGTGTAGGGAAGGACTTCCATGCCGAGCGCCTGGGATGCCGTGTGGGCCACGGTTCCCGGAATATTGGGCACGACGTAGTGGATGACGTCGTCGACGCGGTAGACGGGCTCGGCATGGGTCGTATAGCGGTCGACGGTCTCGATCGCCCCGCCGAGATTGGCGGTGATATCCACGATGACGCTGCCCGGCTTCATGCTGCGCACCAGATTACGGTCGATCAGGTGGGTCGGAGTGTTGGGTGGCAGGGTGGTGGCATGGACCACCAAGTCGGCCCGGCGCAGGTGCTCAGCGAGCGCCACACAGCCGCTGTGGCAGAGGTGTACGCCGTGCGGCAACAACGGCTCCAACGCGCGGATACGGGCGGGGTTCGTCTCAAACAGCGCCACCTCGGCCCCCAGAGCCGCGGCCACCCGCGCCGCCGCGACTCCGGCATGGCCAGCGCCGATGACCACGACGTAAGCCGGCTCCAGGCCGGGGTAGGCCACCAGGCTGAGGCCGACGCCGCCCCGGTGGTTGCAGAGGAGCGCGGCGGCCTGCAGAATGGCCTGTTGGCCCGCGATCACACTCATTGGCGTCAGCAGCGGCAGGCTGCCGTCCGCCAGCCGGACGTTCTCAAAGGCAATGCCGGTCACGCGGGCCTCGAGCAAGGCCCGCAACAGCGCCGGCCGCGTCTCCGAATGCAGGTAGCAGAAGATGCCCAGACCCGGGCGAAACAGCGCGAACTCCGCCTCGAGCGGCTCTTTCACCTTCACCACCAGGTCCGCCGCGCCGTACAGCTCCACGGCGGAGTCCACCAGCAGCGCCCCGGTCGCGGTGAACTGCGCATCGGCGAATCCGGCGCTGCTGCCCGCCCCGCGCTGCACCAGCACCTGGTGCCCATCGCGAACCAGGCCCCCGACCGCGGCCGGCGGCAGCGCCACGCGGCACTCCTGCGCCTTGAGTTCTTTGGGGATGCCAATACGCATGCTGGTCTCCGTAGTAGCCTTCAACGAACCGCCGGCCGCACCCGGGCGGCGGTGCGGTACAGAGCCAGAATCTTCTCCGGCGGGATTTCGGCGAGCAGGTTGTGGATGGCGCAAAAGATGAAGCCGGAATCCGCGGACATGACCTCGACCACCTCGGCGACTTCGCGTTCGATGTCCGCCAGCGTGCCCAGCGGCAGGGTGGCCTGCGTATTGACCCCGCCGCCCCACAGGGTAATCCGCTTGCGGCAGCGGTCCTTCCACTCGCGGAACGAGTGCCCGCCGGCGCTCCACTGCACCGGGTTCAACGCATCGAAGCCACTTTCGATAATGGCGTCAAGCAAGTCGTAGATAGCCCCGCAGCAGTGATAGAAGGTGAAGACGTCCGGGGCGATGCGGTGGCAGGCGTCGTTGATCCGGCGGTAGGCGGGCGTGAACAGCTCATGGTAGAGGTCCGGCGGCAGGATCGAGGTCTGCTGCATGCCCTGGTCATCGGCGCTGAGCATGAGCGCGTCGACGTAGGGGGCGATGGCCGGCAGCAGGAGCTCGGCCTGGGCGATGGCGTGATCGGCCAGGACGCAGTGCAGATCCTTGACGTAGCCCGGATCCATCATGCAGAGCATCGAGAAGGACGCCATGCCGTTACGGAAGCCCAGTCCCGCCGAGAGCCCGGAGAACATGATGGCCCGGTCGCTGGCCGCGCGTGACCGCCGGCAGTAGTCGGCGATCGCCGCCACGCGCTCTGGGGTGAAGCGGCTCGCCTTCAGGTTCCGGGCCAACGCCTCGAGGTTCTCGCGGGGCGGCTCGGTACTGAGATCCAAGAGCTGGCCGCCATGGGCCGCAGAGAAGACGAAGGACGCCGGAACCATGGTGGAACTGCCGTTCTGAACGATGGAGCCGTCGGCTTGCACCACGAAGACGTTGGGGTTCAGGACCAAGGCAGACAAGCGGCCGCCAAAGTCGTAGGGCTTCCAGCGCTCGGGCTCGGGCAGGACATCACTGGCGCTGTCGCTGGACACGAAGGCGCAATCGCAATCCAGGGCATCGAGGACATCGGGGTCGGGCAAGGCCAGCATCTGGCCAGTGTCGAAGACGCGCGGCGGCCGGTAGGGCAGCCCGAGGGCGCTGACCAGGCCCGGATAGGCGAAGCAGCTCACGCAGGTGGAGAGCATGGCGCCCAAATCCTTGGGGACCTGATCGGTCGGCTCGAAACGCAGGGCCTTGCGGACTCGTTCACGGCGGGTCATAAGTGCGCACCTCGCAGGGGGGGCTCGACTAGCGCTGACCGGGCGCGGTCCAGGGCGGCATCGAGTTCGGTGGGGGTGACATCGTCGACGCAGGTGTGGCTGCCGAGGCCAGTAAGCAGGACGAAGGTAAGGCGCCCGGCGCTGGCCTTCTTGTCGTTGAGCATGATGGGCCAGGCCTGCGCCGCGGTGGGAAACTCGACCTGGCGCCGCAGCAGGCTGCGGACGGTACGGACGGCGCGGTCGGCCAGGGCGGCGTCGATCAGGCCGCGAGCGCGGCTCAGTTCCGCCATGACCACCAGGCCGACGGCGACGCTTTGGCCATGGCTGACGCGGTAGTGGTGCCAGGTCTCGACGGCGTGGCCGTAGGTGTGGCCGAGGTTCAGCACGCGGCGCAGGCCGTGTTCGCGGAAGTCAACCGTCACCACCTCGCCTTTTGCCTCGGCACAGGCGCGCGCCACCGCGGCGACCGCTGGCAGGTCGCCGACCAATAGCTGCGGCAGATGGCTCTCGATGAAGGCCGCCAGATCGGGCCGCAACGCCAGGCCGGTCTTGTACGCTTCGACCAGGCCCTCACGCAACTGCGCTCTGGGCAAGGTGCTCAGGGCCGCCAGGTCGAGCACCACCCGGCGCGGCACGGTGAACAGCCCGACTTGGTTCTTCGAACCGGCGATGTTGACCGCGCTCTTGCCGCCGATGGCCGCGTCGACGCAGCCCACCAGCGAGGTGGAGACCAGGGCGAAGTCCATCCCGCGCTTGAAGGTGGCGGCCACAAAGGCGCCCAGGTCGGTGACCACGCCACCGCCCAGGGCCACGAGCAGATCGCGGCGCTCCGCGTGGGCCTCGAGCAGGGCGCGGTAAACGTGTTCGGCCCGGCGCAGAGACTTGGCGTTCTCGCCGCCAGGCACCACGATCTCGACGGCCTCCGGCAACCCAAGCCGGTAACGCGCCAGATGCGCGGCGGCCACGTGCCGATCCGTCAGCAGAAAGACCCGCCGACCCGCAGCCAACCCACCCAACGCGGCCGGCCCGTCGACCGTGACCTCGACGGGGCACTCACGGCCGTCGAGAACCACCGAAATGCAGCCCTCGGGCAATAGGAAGCGCAGCACCGCGTTCACCTTCGCCGGGACCTCAAGGCCGATGGCATCCAGGGCGAGGTCGTGGTCCGCGTAGGCGGCCTGACGGGCCTGGTAGAGCGCCTGCACAGCAGGCAGATCGCCCCACAGCGGGCGCTGGGCCATGGCCTCGGCCGAGAGACGTTCCCGCAGGCGGGCCGGGGCAGCGTGCAGCAGGATGAGGCGACCACTGGCACGCATGGCGGCGCGGTTCTCCGGGGCCACCGGCGCCCCGCCACCCGTGGCCACCACCAGCCGTTGCCGACCCGCCAGGCGGCGCAGCAGGGCGGTCTCCTGCTGGCGGAAGGCGGCCTCGCCCAAGGTACTGAAGACCGCGGCAATCGGCCTGCTGAAGTGGCGCTCGAGCTGCGCGTCCAGATCGACGCAGGGCCAGTGCAGAGCGCTGGCAAGGGCCTGGGCCAGAGTGGACTTGCCAGTGCCCATGAAGCCGGTCAGATAGAGATTGCCGTCAAAAGAGGTCATGGGTTCAGGGGGCGGCTGAGGGCGGCGAAGGTCCGGGCGAACTCGGGGTAACTCACGGCCGCACAGCCCTCGTCGCGGATGGTGACCGGGCCGTCGCAGAGCAGCGCCGCGATGCGGCAGGACATGGCGATGCGGTGGTCGCCGTAGCTCTCGCAGGGCGTAGTCGGCGTCTTCAGCCGCGTCGGACCGCGCACAAACAGGTCGTCGCCCACAACCCGCGCCTCGGCGCCGAAGCGCCCCAGCTCGGTCACGATAGCCTCCAGGCGGTCGCATTCCTTGACCCGCAGCTCGCCACAGGCGCGGAATACCGTGGTGCCGCGGGCCTGGGTCGCCACCACCGCCAGGATGGGAATCTCATCCACCACATTCGGAATCTCCGCCGCCGTGACCTCGCAGGCCCGCAGGCCCTCGGCGTAGGCGGCACGCACCGTGCCCATGGGCTCGGCGGATTCACTCTCGATCCGAGTTTCGACCGTGGCGCCCAGGCGGCGCAGCACCTCGATCCAGCCGAGGCGAGAGACATTGAGCAGGACTTCGGTGCCGGTGACGTCGCTGCCGGGCACGATCGCCGCGCCGCAGATGAAGAATGCCGCGCCGCTGGCATCGCCGGGAACGGTAAACACGGGGGGGAGCACGAGTCCCCCCGGGACGATGGTCACCGTGTTGCCATCCTGGCGCAGGTCCGCGCCCCAGGCGCGCAACAGGCGTTCGCTGTGATCGCGGCTGGCGGCGGGCTCGCTGATGCGGCAGGGTCCAGCGGCCTGAAGTCCGGCCAGCAGCAGGGCGCTCTTGAGCTGGGCGCTGGCGACGGGGAGGGTGTAGTCGATGGCCTTCAGGCAAGCGCCGCGCACAGTCACCGGCGCGCGCCCGGCAGTGGTCTCGATCGCAGCTCCCATCAGCCGCAGCGGGATGGCCACGCGCTCCATCGGCCGACGCCGCAACGAGGCATCGCCATCAAGAGTGTAGAGCCCCGGTCGCCCGGCCAGGATGCCCTGCAACATGCGGATGGTGGTCCCGGAGTTTTCGCAGTCGAGGTGGGCCTGCGGCGCCACCGCGCCCGCCGCGCCACCAATCACCAGTCGGCCGCCCTGCGAATGCACCTTGCCGCCAAGCTGACCCACAACCCGTAAGGTGCTGGCGCAGTCCTGGCAGTCCGAATAGGCGCGGACCTCGCAGGAGCCTGTCGCCAGCAATGAAAACAAGGCCACCCGGTGCGAAATCGACTTGTCACCCGGGGGCCTGAATGAACCGTTGAGCGCTATGCCTGCCACAACCACTTCCTTGCCGGGGAGTGAACCCACCCGGGCTCCGACGGACACCCCGCATGCTGTCCGCGGCCCTGGCGGAACCGGGTCCGCAAGCCCACACTATAGCCTTCGCGACCAGGCGCTGCGCCGGTGGCCGCCCAGCCAACCGGGCGGTTTCTGGAAACCGCCCCGCCCAGCCAGCCGGGACCTCCCCGCGCCGCTCAGGGCTGCGCCGTGGCAGCGGGGGCGGTGACCAACCAGACCGTGCCGCGCGAGTCGGTGCCGCCACGGGAGGCGGTCTCGGCCAGCAGTTCGACGGTGGCGCCAGGGGGGATGGTCGGTACCGCGAGGCGGTAGACATTCTGCTGATGCACGGCACCGGTGAGGCCAGCGTGGCGGTCCTCGGCCACCACCCGGCCAGCCACAAGCACCTGCGTGGTCAGGATGGCCAGCGCGTGGGCGCCGCGCGTGTACTCCCACTCGATCCCGACCTCGCCCGCCGTCTTGATGAAGGGGGTAACATCCAGCCGTAACACCGCCTTGTCCTCGCTCATCTGCTCAGGCGTCCATTCTCCCAGGCGGGTGTAGGTGCCCTGCAGGAAGCCGAGTTCAGCCGCCGCCGGCAGGTCGCCCGCCTGCCCGGCGCCGAGGCGGGCCTGCGCCGCCGCCACCGTCGCGCCGAGCTTGCCAAAGTCGGCCGCCTGGGCGCTCAGTTGTTCCGCGTCGCCGGCATAGGCGCCGCAATGGGCCACGAAATAGCCGTACTCGTCGGCCAGGGCTTCTGCCTGGCGCTGCAGGTCGAGCAGCACGGTGTGGACCTCGCCAAGCCTGGCCGCGCCAGTGGCGGGGTCGCCGGGGGCGGCGGCAAGAGCCTCGCGATAGCGCACCGACGCCTGTTGCATACCGCTGAGCTTGTCGCCGGCGTAGCGGATCAAGGCGAAGCCCAGGCGCGCCGAGCGTAAGGTGAGTGCATTGCGCCGAATCCGCGGGGCAAGGCTCTCCAGCTGCCCCGTGGCCGCTGCGATGGCCGTGCGCAGGCCATCGACGTTGGCCGCTACCTCGGGTCGCTTGAGGGCAAACTCCCGCAGCACCCGCGGCGCTGGCGCCCAGAGCAGGTCGCGGAGATAGACGCCGGAGTGCCAGAGCGCTGCCGGACCGCTGGAGGGCAGCGGCTCCAAGACAGCGGCGGCGACCGTGGCGGCCACCGCGTCGTCTGCCGGGGTCAGGCCCCACCAGACATCCGCAAAACGTCGGGTGAATTGGCTCTGGCTGGTGCTGCCGGGGTTCCACGAGCACTCGGCCGCGAACAGCAGTCCGTACCAACTGTTCTCCCACAGCGCTCCATGCATGAACTCCCAGGTGGTGCAGTAGGCCCCGCCGCAGCCGCGTTCCAGGCCGGCACGGTAGAAGCCACGGATGGCCCGCAGCGTGGTCACATGATCGGGCCAGACCCGCGAGTAGCTCTCGACCGCCGGACTGCAGAAGACGTCCTTGAAGCCGGCCTGCTGGTAGGCCTCGAGGGTCGGATAGGTGGCCGGACCATGGTAGATCCACTCGGTCGGGATGCAGTCCTTCTCGAGCTGGCTCTGGTACTTCAGGCTCATGTCGCTGAGCTCCGGCGTAGGTCCCGTATGCGACGGCCAGAACAGCATCGTGCGACCGCGTTTTTTCACCAGCGCATTGAGCTGGTTCATGTGGTCGGCGTAAAGACCGCCAAGACCGCGGGTTGCGACGGTCGCCTTGCAGCGCTCGCACTTGCCGAAACCCGACTCGAACTCGTCGCCGCCCGTGTGGATGAAGGCGGCGTCCGGGAACGCTTCGGCCAGCTCGCCGAAGACCGCGTCGAAGAAGGCCCAGGTCGCGGGAGCGGAGGTGCAGAAGACCCAGGCATCACCCCCCTCGCGCAACCCCGTCAGTTCGTTGTGCCTGAGCACGGCGCTGGCGTGTCCCAACGCCTCGAACTGCGGGATCAGTTGGACCCCGTAGCGCCGGGCGAAGGTGCTCAACTCGCGGGCCTTGTCGTGGGTGAAGGTGCCCGGCCGTCCCAGGAAAGGAAACTGGCGGAACTGGAAGTCATCTTCCATGTAGAAGACCAGGCCGTTGATCTTGCAGCGCGCCAGCTCGCGGATCATGCGTTTGACGTAGTCGACCTCGATGGTTTGGCCGCGGGCGACGTCGTATTGGATAAGGCGTTGCGGAAAGGCCGGCCCGTCGAGGATACGTCCGCACGGCAGCGCCACCCCGCCGCCGGGGGCGGACTGCGCCAGCTGGCCGAGGGTCATGGCGCCGTAGAAGCAACCGGCCGCGTCGCGGCCCGTGACCGTGGCGCCCTGGGCCGTGAGGGTCAATTCGTAGCTCTCGCCCTGGGGCGGTATGGGCGCCGCCGCGGGCGAGCCGACCGCGGCAAGCACCAACCTGATCCCCGGCGCGGCGGACTCCGCCGACGCCGCGACCACCAGCTCAACCCCGGTGCGCTCGGCTACCAGATCGTGCAGTTCCTGCGCCGCGCTGGCAACCAGCTCCGGCGCGCCGGGCGCGACCACGATGCGGGCGCCCGCCGGCAGCACCAATCTGCCCTCGGTCAGCTCGATCTGGCGCGGCGCCGGAAGGACGGCCACCGCGCGTGCCTGCATGGCCTTGCCCGCGGCCACCTGCCGACGCCTGTCCTCGGTCTCGATCGCGGCATACGCCAGCACGGGCCGCTGCGGCCGGTGCCGGTAGAGCGTCCAGCCGTCGTCGGCCACGATGCCGGTGACGTAGAGGTCGAGGAGGCCGCGCTCGCGGTCCGCCGCGGTCAGGTGCTCGGTGATATCGAGCGGACTACGGTTGCTGGCATTCCACTCGTCGCCCGTGCGGATCGCGGGACCGGTATACACCACCGCACCCTGCGGGCCGTCACGCCGAAGCACAAGCTGATAGGAGCTGCCCTTGCCCGTGTAGGCCACCAGGTTTCCCAGGCTGAGCCAGTAGCCGAGCAAGGGCTCCCGCGGCACCGGAAAGCGGATCTGGACCGGCTCGCCGGATTTGACCAACCCCAGGTGCCCCTCGCCGGTGGGCGTGGGCTCGATGGCCTCCAACGGTCGCGCCGCGGCGCCCAGCTCTTCCCAGCGCGAGACGGTCTGTGCCGTGGCCCCAGCGAGGCCCAGCACCAGCAGCAGGCGGGTCAATGCGGTGGTGTTCATACTTGGAACTCCTTTCGTCCGGCGCGGCGGTAGCGCTTCAGGGCTCTTTCCCGGCCACAGCCGCCCGGCTGTTGCCCCAACGGGGCTGTGTCCCAAAGCCCCTTTGGGGCGCGGGACCGCGCCGGTGCGGCGGCGTCTTAGCGAAGCTGCGCCTCGAAGTAGGGCAGGGCCTGCTCGTAGAGCTCGAAGTGCTCCTGCTCGGTCTCGTCGGGGTCGACGAACTTCAGCCAGAGAGCGCTGTCGGGACGCTCACCGCTGAGGCTGCGGCGGCTGCCGAGGTTCTGCGGATCGGGGCCGTGCCAGACCACCTCGCGGTCCTGGATGTAGACAAACTCGTTGGCATAGCGGCCGATCAGGTCGCGCTGGTGGTCCCTGAAGAAGAGGGCCTGCTCACAGGTCGAGCACAGCCATCTGCCAACGCGCTCCTGCGGATCGGTCTGTTCCGAGTCGAACTCGGCCACCGGGCGCGTGAGATCGCTCTCGAAGTCGATCTGCTTCAGGTCGACGGTGCCAAAGCCGTGGTCGGCGGCCAGGCGCAGAGTGCTGCGGTCGCGGCGGTAGGGCGGCGTCGGCCAGTTGGCGGCCGGGTCGTGGCCCATAAGCCAGGCGCCGCAGGCATCGGTGGCCACGGGGTGATCGCCTGCCAGCAGCGTATCGCAGATGCGGGCTTCCCCCCCCCACTCACGGCGGGCCTGACCCACCAAGCCGTCGACGATGTTCAGGCAGGGGTTGACCAGTTGGCCGTAATCCGCCAGGAAGCACGGCAGGCGTACGAGGTGGTGAAAGTAGGAGCGCGGTCGCCCTAACGGCGGCAAGGGGCACAGCCCAAAGAGGTTCTTGATGGTCAGGGTGATGCCGGCGAAGCCGTGGTTCTTCATCTTGGCCACCGACACCACGGCGTCCGCCTCAGCCAGGCAGCCATGCATGAGATAACGCCCGAAAAGAATGCCGCCGCCTGGCACATCGAACCAGCGCACCGGCGCATCGCTGCACTCGACATACTCGGCGCCGAACTCCGCCAGCAGCGGCAGAAAGTTCACATCGCGACCGGGACGCTCGGCGCCGACCAGAGTCGTGTCGGGCACCAGCAGGCGGGCTTTCGTGCGCTCGCGCAGCAAGCGCAGGACGGCGCGGAAGACGGCCTCGTCGACGTGCTCCTGGCGGCGACCGGCGTGATACCGAAGCTGTTCCGGCAACCAGACCATGTTGGTCTTGATCAGGATGGTCCGGGCCGCCTCCAGGCGCGCCCAGGCTCGCGTCAACGGCATGGTGATCTGCCGCAGCGTGGCATAGATGATCTCGTCAGTGGCGCGGTGGTCGCAACGGGCCGCGCGTACGGCATAGGGTTTCATGGGCTTATCGTCCGTCGGAATCTTGGCAACGACGCGGAGGTCGTGAGTGTCGCCGACCGTCGGTTCTGGCGGGCCGGGAGGCCGGTTAACCCCGACCCCGACACCGCCTGGCCAGCCGCGTACTATAGCCGGCCGTGCCCGGGCGGCCAGAGACACGGGTGCAGGAGGGCGCAGGTCAGTTCCGTAGGTGGTGACACCTCAGGTCCTGGGGTTCAGGAAACGGCGAGACGGCGAGACGGGGAAACGGAGACTGGAGGAGACGGACAGGGAGACTGGCGGAGAGGAAAACAGGGTTCAGGGACAGCCAAGCCCCCGGCTGGGGCCGGACAGACCGGAATGAGACGTACCGACGCGGGTCCCATTCC
>CAIZKT010000226.1:0-2003 GCA_903933565.1 uncultured Victivallales bacterium
CCGGGGGCTGGGCTGAACCCTGAACCCTCTTACCTGAGTCGTCACCTCCCACGGAGTTGACCTGCGCCCCGCAGCGCGGCGGCGCTGGACAGCGACGGCACATACGGCCATGGTATGGGCGGCTGGCGTTGGGGGACGGCACCGCGGGGTTGTCCGTTGTGTCGTTAGGTTCAGGCTGGAACCGTTGCCGCGCGCTTCTGTTGCGAGCGGTCGCCGGAGAAATGTATGGAGAGAGTCCTGGTCGTCGACGACGACAGACATGTTCTCACGACCGTAGCGACCCACCTGCGCCGGGCCGGGTATGAGGTGCATACCGCGGCCGACGCCGAGGCCGCCTGGGAGCTCCACCGGGAGCACCTGTTTCCCGTGGTGCTCAGCGATCTTTGCCTGCCCACCAGCAACGGCATCCAGTTGCTGACGAAGATCAAGGAGGCGGCTGCTGGAGTGTCCCCGGATGTCCTGATCATGACCGGGCATTCCGACTTGCCCTCGGCGCTCGCGGCGCTGCGAGCGGGGGCCTTCGATTACCTGGTCAAGCCACTGGAGCGCGCGACCCTTCTCGCCACCGTAGCGCGGGCGGCGGAACATCAGCGCTTGTTGCGTCAGGTGCAGGTGTTTACGAGCCAGGTCTCCGACCTGACGCGGCAGACGGAGGCTTACCGTGCCGAGTTTTCCCGCGCCCAGGGCCTGGGTCAGATCATCCTGGCGTCCACTCACCTGCGGGAGGTCGCTGAGGTAGCCCTGGTCCTGCACCGGGACCGCTCCATACCGGTCCTCATTCAGGGAGAGACGGGAACCGGCAAGGAGATCATGGCGAAGAGGGTCCATTTCGGCGATGGCAGCGCGGTCCCGCGGCCGTTCATCGATCTGAACTGCGCCGCCATCCCCGCGACGCTGTTCGACACCGAGCTGTTCGGCTACGAGGCTGGCGCCTTCACGGGCGCCAGCCCGGGGGGCCAGATCGGCAAGATCGAGATGGCCAACGGCGGCACCCTGTTCCTGGATGAGATTGGCGACCTGCCTCTGGAGTTCCAGCCGAAACTGTTGCGGGCCTTGGAGGAGCGCGCCATCCGTCGAATCGGTGGCAGTGCCAAGATCGCCGTCGACGTGCGTATCATCTGCGCTTCCAACCGCGACCTGAGGGCCATGGTGGCGGCCCGTACGTTCCGCGGAGACCTCTACTACCGCCTGAACATCGGCGCGCTCGATCTGAAACCCCTGCGCCAGCGGCGCGAGGAGATCATGCCAATGGCGCTGCAGTTCCTGGAACGCTTCGCCCGCGAGAAGGGCAAACGCTTCCAGCGCATTACCGCCGAACTCCGCGAGCTGCTGCTGGCCTACCCCTGGCCCGGCAATGTGCGCGAACTCCGCAACGCCATCGAACGGGCCGTGCTGCTCAACGATGCTGAGGAGCTCCAGCGCGAACACCTGAGCTTCTTGGAAGGGGTCGGCACGAGCCTCCCCATCTCCCTGCCGACGGCGACGATCGGGAGCGCTGCCGTCGTCCTGCCGACGGCAGGCCTGGACTTGGTCGCCCACGAGAATGCTATCGTGCGCGAGGCCATGCGGCTGAAAGGCAACAACCAGTCCGAAGCCGCTCGCTTCCTGCACCTGACGCGCAGCAAGTTGCGCTCCCGCCTGGAGCGGCTGCCGCCGACCTGACTGCCCCCAGGCCGCCGCCGCCCCGGTGGCGGTCCCGCGCGCCCGTCACCTCGCTGGCTACATTTCTGCACTTGGCTGAATATCGCCAGCGGGAATTGCCACATTTCTCCCCGAGGCGCGTCGGGCGCAACCCCGCGTTGCCTGAGTCTAGGCCCCGATCTATCCTCAGCAATCGTCCCGCAACGCATTGTCCCGGAACATCTTGTCGGCACGTCTACAGCGCGCTACCAGCCCTAGTTCTAGGGATTTCAAGACGAACATCCCAGGATTGGCAGTAAACCTGCGTATGATGGCCGCTTTGCGATGGTAGGCGGACGTTTTTGGCGACCTGTGCAATAAGA
>CAIZKT010000227.1:0-12091 GCA_903933565.1 uncultured Victivallales bacterium
CATACAAGCAAACCCCTACGGAGCTGACTTGCGCCCCCCGGCCCTGCGGGTGCCGTGGCGGGAGGGAGATCATGCGACCTCTGCTACTCTCGCTGACTGTCTTGCTCTCGACCTGCCGCGCGGCCACCGCTGCAGCAGAGACCGCACCCGCAGTAGATCGGCGCCAGGAGTATGAAGGAGTCTGCCGCACGCGGCAGCAGCGGGCTGCGCTGACGGAGGAACTGGAGCTTTCTCCACCCCGGATCCCCCTGGGTTCATACGGTTCCGTCCTCGCCGCTGCACAGCGTGCCCACGCCGAGGCCCACGCCAAGGCCTATCCTGATGCCGAGCCGTCGAAGCGGCCACGCATCGCCTGCGGCCAGGATCCGGCCGTAGAGGAGCGCGCTGGGGGCTTCCGTTTCACGTGGGACCACGTCAGCAGCGACCACAGCGGGTACCGCGTTGTGGCCGAGCGCGCTCAGGACGGCAAGACCAGCATCGTTGAGGTCATATTCGGCCACGGATTGGGAGGAGTGCAACCATGAAACGGATTCTCGCAGCTCTGGTCGTGGCACCCCTGTTCATCGCGGCGCTGGGCGCGGCGGAGCCACGGTCATACCCGTGCTACCGGCTGGCGGCGGCGCCGGAGGTCGACGGGAAGTTGGATGACGCTGTCTGGCAGAGTCTGCCCGAGGCCACCGGCTTCCACACCCTCAAGCAACCAGGCTTTGCGGTGCGCAAACCGACCGCGTTTCGGCTGGGCTGGACTGCGGACGGGCTCTATCTGGCCGTACGCTGTCGGGAACCGTTTGGTCGTCTCATCCACGCGCTCACGAACGACGCCGAGCCGCTCTGGGACGATGACAGCATTGAGGTCTTCGTGGCGCCGGGGGCGGCAGACTACTTCCAGTTCATCGCCAACACGGTCGGCGCCCGCTGGAACGGCGGCAAGTCAAAGGGCGAGCAGGCGCTCTGGCCGTGGGTCGCGAAGGCGCAGGTTCTGGGGGACGATTGGACCCTTGAGATGCACATTCCGTTCAACGTGCTGGGGCGCTCCCCGGCAGCGGGGGACACGTGGACATTCAACCTCGGCCGCAACGTGCTCAGCGGTCCGGCCAGCGAGCGTTTCTCCTCCTGGGCCGCGGTGCAGCGGGGCTTTGGCGATGTTGCGAACTTCGCAGAGCTGGCCTTCAGGGACGCTCCCGTGGCCGCGGAGGCGGCCGCCGCCACAACGCAGATGGCGACGGAGTTCAGCACCTTTGCGAAGCAGGTGGCCTCCAGGAATCTCGTCGCCAACGGCAGCTTCGAGGACGGCCTTGTCGGCTGGGGCCTGCGCGAGGAGGGACGCATCGCGGTTGACACGGCGACCGCGACGGTCGGTAAGGCCTCGGTCCGGCTAGACGGCTCCGGCGGCGCGGACTTGTTTGTCAATGCGATCCAGGGGCTGAAGCTCAAGCCCGCCACGAAGTACCTCCTGCGTTGCGACATCAAGCGCTCGCAGTTCGCCTCCGGCACCCTCAGCGTGGACGTCATCGAGCGCGACCAGAAGGACGTGGAGTGGACCTATCACCGCTGCGGCCACCGCCCCGTCAGCGGCGATGCGCCCAACGCCTGGGGCCACTACGAGCTGCGCTTCGAGACCAGTCCCAACCTGCTGGAGGCCATGCTGATGCTCTACAACATCAAGAGCGGCGCCACGGCCTGGTACGACGGCGTCGAACTGGTGGAGGACGACGGTTCCGAGCCTGGCGTCCCGGGGCTGGCATCGGCGCCCGTCCGGGTTGAGTTGCAGGCACGCGACGCTGCGGTGAAGCTCCTGGTCAATGGCGAAGCCATCACGGTGCAGCCGGGGCAGCCGGTCCAGACCCGGATTCAGGAAGGCGTTACGGTCTTCGGCATTGAGGCGCAGGCGCAGGGCCCGAACCCGGGCGTCAAGGTGCGGATCGCCAGCGACCCGCAGACCGACCGTCGCTGGCGGGCCTCCGGCCAGGTGAATCCGGCGTGGTCAAACCGTGATTTCGACGATACGTCCTGGCCGCTGGCCGCGGCTGATGCGGGGGGCTTTCTGTGGGTTCCCGGCGGCGCGCCGCGGGCGCTCCTCCGCCAGACGGTGCTCTGGAACGCACGTCACGACGGCCCCGACCGCTGCCTGAACCCGCTGATCAAGGAGTGGGGGATCTCGGAGGGCGCTATGGAGAACCTGGCGCTGATGCTCTACTCGCACTTCCCCTTTGCGCTGGAGGACTTCGAGTTCATCCTGGATGTCCCCACGGAATTCCGCTTACTGGATATCATGCAAGAGGTCGGGCGTGGTCTGCACAATGTCCGGCCGGCGGGGGTGGTCACGGAGGAAACCGAACACGGCGGGCGGCCGTACACCCGGTACCGGATTGCCGAGGCCAAGGCCAACGTGGGCCCGGACCGGATCACCGGCCAGTTCCTGCCTGTGTTCCTGGAGAAATGGTCTGCCACGGAACGTTCCACAGCCTGGTACTACCGGCGCGTGGCCAGGGGAAACTTCACCGAGCTGGAGCAGACGATCCCCGTGCGGGTGCTGCCCCCGATTGACGGCCGGTTCTGCAAGAAGATCATGATCTCCCAGTACTGCTCCGAGCCCTGCTCCGGCTACTACCCCGGCGCGCGCTTCTCTCCGGAGCACTACGAACAGCACATGCGCCAGTCGCTCCAGGCCGGCTTCAACACCTGGATCGGCCCATCCGCCACGACCGCCGACAAGGTCCTGAAGGCCGGCGGGCGCCTCATCATCTGGTCCAACTACCCCTTCTACGGCATGAAGAACGTGACCTCCCGGCCCGGCTACCGCTGGCTGCAGGAGCACACCGAGGCGCGGGCCCGCTATTTCGAGGACAGCGAGACGTGGGAGAAGCGCGACCAGTACTGCCCGTCATACGTCGTGGGCGAGGGACGCGCCGCTTTCCTGGCCGAGGTGAAGCAGTCCTACGCAGGCATGCTGGCGAAGCTCCCCGGCACCGCCATCATCTGGAGCGACTGGGAGGAGGTCGCCTGGGACCCGGCGCATGGCTCCCCGGGCGCTGCCGCCCGCGAGGGCAAAGGGAGCTGGTGTTTCTGCGACCGCTGCAAGCAGGAGTTCCGCACCTGGGCCAAGCTGGCGGCGGACGTCGACCTCGCCGACGCGGCGATCTTCAAGAACCACAAGGCGCAGTGGGACACCTTCCGCGTCGGGCTCGACGGCAAGGTGGCCGCCGTCGCCAGGCAGGCAGCGAACGAACTTGGCAAGCCCTACATGCTCTACTCCTGGTCGTCGCACACGAAGCTATGGTCGGCGCTGAAGGGCGGCCTTGACGCGGCCTTCCCGGGCGTTCCCGGCAACGAGGCCGGTGACGCCGCCGGGCAGCGCTACCTGGACGAGGTCATGGTCATGTTCCGCGACCAGGTCGGCCTGGACCGCTCGAAGGTGATGGGGCAGGAGTTCGCCATGGGGCACTGCTTTGCGCAGAGCATCAAGCCGCAGGCATTCCTGAGCAAAGCGGCCGACTACGAGGATCCGAAGCTGCAGAAGCGGGAGATCCTGCGCGTGGTGGCGGCACTCGGTCTGGGCGTGGACCTATGCACCTCGATGGACCGCGTGGGCGGCATGCTGTACTGGATTGGCGAGGCGACGCGCATCCTGGCGACGTACGAGGATCTTTTCTACGAGGGTGAGCGCGCCGATGGGCTGGCGGCCTGCGACACGCTCCAGTACCCGAATGTCCTCGTGCTCAAGCGCGGTGGCGAGCGGCTGGTGCTGCTGTTCAACGAGGGCGAGCAGCCGCAGTTGGTCACGCTGAGCAATCGGGAGTTGCAGCCCGGCCAGGTCGCCACCGTTTTTGGCAGTGACCAGAAGACCGACGCACCCGCCGAGATGCGCCTGACCATCCCGGCCCAGGACGTCGCCGTGATCCATATCCGCTGAGGGAGGGTCCGATGAACGCCAAGGCGAGCCGCACGGTCCTGATTACGGGCACCTTTCTCGACGGCCTGGCCTGCGACATCCCCAGCCAGAACTGGGGTGCCGCGGAATGGGCCCAGCAGTTCGACGTCTTCCGCGAGATGGGCATGGATACCGTCATCATCATCCGGGTCGGCTGGCGCGACCTGGGAATGTACCCCTCGCGGGTCATGCCCACGCCCATCGTCGAGCGTGACGACCTGGTGCAGCTCTTTCTGGACGAGTCACAGCGTACCGGCCTGAGGCTGTACATGGGGGGGTACGACGTATCCCGTGTGCGGCTTCACCGTGATGTCAGGTCGGCGGGCCGCCGCCGCAGTGGCGGGTTCGGCAAGGCAGCGCACGAAGTCGCTGCCATCGCCGCCGCGCCCGCCTCCACCGTTGCCGTGGGGTCGAGTTGCCAGCCGGTGCGGGTCACAGCCTCAAGGCCGCCTTCGAAGCCGCCGTTAGGCACCAGGTTCGGCCCGGCGGCGCCGGCAAGGGGCAGTACGCTGAGCCAGACGGACGCGGCGAGTCCGCCCAGGGAACGACGTGGTAGGCAGCCTCTCATCGGGTTGTCTCTCCTGGGGTTAAACCGCAGACGCCAGGCCGCTGCCACAGTCGTTGCGGCGACCTCTGTTCAGCGGCGCGGTCCGACCGTGCTGAGGTCGATCGGCTCGAAGCCTAGCGACAGGGCAGGGGAGGTGTCGGCCAAGCGGTAGTCGTGCCGTGCGGCAGCCACAAACTGCGGATCCGCGACCACGCTCTCTTTGTCGAATCCCAAGCCCCGCCAGAACTCGAAGGGGCGGAACCACTGGGCGTAGGGCTCGTCTCCGGGGAGGCAGAACCTGAGCCCGCCGCCCGCCAGCCAGTAGAGGTTTCTGTCCCAGGTCGCGACCGTCTCCGGCATGCGGCGGCCAGCGTAGACCGCTACCGACTCCGGGGAAGCGAAAGCGACGATGTTATGGTGGAACTCCGTGCCGCTGCTGTTGTTGGCGAAGTTGGCGATCAGGATCTGCCGCCGTGGGCCGTTGTCGACGAAGAGGTTGTTGAAGATCTTGTTGTCCTTGCCGCCCTGGACCATCAGCCCGCCATCCTGCGCCCCGTAGACCACGTTGTGGTGAACCGTGAAACCGCCGGCGAAGGAGTCCAGGTAGATGCCCCAGGAGTTCCACATATCCCGGCCCATCATGGACGAGTAACCCCCGGTATCATGGATCAGGTTGTAGCGGAAGATGCTCTGCGTGCGGTGCTCGCGGCTGTGCTGGGTGACCTCCAGGCCGCCGGTGTCGTAGGTCTCGGTATTCAGATCGTGCAAGTGGTTGTACTCGACGATGTTGTTGGTGCTGGTGTGATGGGCCAGGCTGATGCCCCAGCGGGTCGTGTCGTGGACGTGATTGTGGGCGATCAGGGCGCCATGGACCTGGTCGCCGGTGGAGATGCCGGCCACGTGTTTGTAGACCCAGCCGAGGTGGTGGATGTGGTTGTCGGAGATGACGGTGCCGCGCGGCGACTCGTCGACGTAGATGCCGCCCTCGGCGCCGTAGCAAATCTCGTTGCCGACGATGCGCGTGGTGCTGCCACGCTTACTGTGCAGCCCGGCTTTACCGAGGTTCCGCAGCCGACAGTTCTCGATCGTGATGCCCTCGGTCTCGCGCAGGGTGAGGACCCCATCGGTGCTGCGGCCGTAGGCCACAAACCCATCGTCGGGAGTGTAGTCGGTCTCCTGCAGGGTCAGGCCGGAGAGTCGGATCCAGCGTACCGGCTTCTCGGGTTCGCCGCGGAATTCAAACAGGCGGGTCAGGCGCGGGGCGATGACGGGCGTGTCACCCGTCAGCGGCGCCGTCGGCCACAGGTAAAGGACCCGCGCCTGGCGGTCCAGGTACCACTCGCCGGGGCAGTCCAGCTCTTCCAGGAGGTTCTCCACAAAGTAGCGATCGCCACTGCAAATCTCGACTGCGGCTTCCTTGCCGCTGACCCCCATCAGCCCGGCGGCCGCGTCGATCCGCTCCAGCTTGACGATCTCATTGAAGGCGCGGCAGGATGCCGGCGATGACGGCCAGAGATGCACTTCAGCTTCGGGCGCCTCGGCCCAGGAGAGCTTGACCTGGCCGCTGGCGAAGGGGAATTCGGTCTTGCTTTGGGTGGCGGCCAGGCCGCTGCCCCTGGCGATCTGCAGGCCGTTGGACGCCTTGTAGTCTTCGCCCTGAATGATCACCCGCTGGCGGCCGGGGGCGACGGGGGGTAAGCGCCACGAGGCGGCGCTCCAGTCCGGATCGTCGGTCAGCACCAGGGCGTCGAAGTTCAGCCCGCCGCCCTGGTCATTGGTCCAGCGTAGGGTACGCGCACCGGCTTGGAGGCTGAGGGTTGCGGTCTTGGCCCAGGCGAACTGCTGCCAGCCGCCCGAGTCCGGCAGGTTGGTCAGGACCGTCTTCTCGCCGCCGTCGACGCTGAAGCTGGTTTGTCCGGCCATATCGTCGCGGCCCAGTTGCTTCATGCCATGAGCATAGAGCAGCCAAACGTGGTAGGTGCCGTCCGTCGGAACTGCGACGTCCCACTCCAGCCAATCGCCGGCGTTGTGGGCTGCCCCAACCGCCTCGCCGAAGCAGTCCGGACGGACGTAGAGAAAGCCCTTGCGGTAGGGGTCGGCCGGGTCGTAGTTGGGGTAGCGCGCCCGGACTTGGCGCTCTCCCGCTACGAACAGCGAGCGGAAACCGTCCGGCCCGCCCAGGTCTGCTGGCAGGTCGGCACGGAGCACCTGCCCCTGCCAGGGCGTGAACCCGCTAATCGGCACGCCGCCGCTCAGAATAGGGGTCTCGCCCGGATAGGCCACATACGCCACCGGGCAGAGTTCGGTGCCGGAATCCTGCGGTTCGAAGACGATGGGCTCGGTTGGTCGATACAGGCCGCCCCGAACCCGGACCTCGACCGGCCGCTCGGTCGCGCCCCCGGCCCGCAGTCGGCGGATCGCGTCCCGTGCCCCCACGAGGGTTGCCAGCGGACCATCGGTCAAGTCGGGCTTCGGCTCAGCCAAAGCGCCCGACCAGCCGTCGTTGCCGACCGGAGAGACGTACAGCAGTAGCGGCTCGGCGGCCACCAATCCCGCCGCCGTCCACAGAGCCGCGGCACCCGTAAGCACGAGACAACCACGTCCGAAACTGCACATGGCAAAACTCCCTATGCCGCTGTTGGTCACGTCCTCCACTCTAGTCTGCCCCAGGACAGCCAGCCAATCGCTGAAGGCCATACTCCTTCCTGGAACCCGATGGCCGCTGGACCGGTCACAAGGGCGGCGTGGCAGGGGTGTCGCGGCAAGCGGCTACCCTGCCAGCAGCCGTGTCGGAAATGACGTGTGGAAAGGACAAGACGATGGGTAAATTGCAGATCGAATTGTGTCCCGAGACGGGTATTTGCTCGCTGGTTCGTGAGGACGGCAGCAAGACGGACCTGATGCCCGACGAGGTCAAGCAGATTGCGGCCGCGGCAAAGGACCCCAGCGCCATCAAGGCGGTCATTGCGGCGGTGGACGACGGCTTTGCCGGGAAACTGAGCGCCGCCGAGATCGGTCAAATCAGCACCACGCTGGGTAAGTGTTCCTGCGGCTGCCGCTGTAGCTGATCCGGTCTCCGCCTGCCGAGCTTGGCAGGTCACCGCTGACCCGTGCCGACGCAGGCGCACAGCTTACGGGTCGTGTCCGTAGTCGGCCAGGGGTTGTCGGGCCGTTTCAGCCACGGGCGGCGGGGTAGTTGCCATTGCCATCGGGTTTGGGTCGGCGGCCGGCGACGACGTCGTCGTAGAACGGGTTGGGCTCAGGCATGCGGGCGCCGACCTGGCGGCGCCAGTCGGCGAGGCGCTGGGCGAGGTCCGCCGTCAATTCGGGCTGTTCGTCGGCGCGGTCGAAGCTCTCCGCCACGTCGTTAGCCAGGTCGAAAAGCTGTCGCTGCCCGGTCTCGTAGTGCTCGATCAGCTTCCATTGGCCGCGGCGGATGGCGCCGGTGGGCCCGCCGCCTTGGTTGGAGTAGTGCGGATAGTGCCAGCACATCGCGGGACGATCTGGGGCGGCGCCACCGCTGAGCGCGGCGAGCATGGACACGCCATCCGCGTGCCGGTCGGGCTCCAGCGGCAGCCCGGCGGCTTGCAGCAAGGTCGGGTAGAGATCGCACTGCCACATGGGGATATCCACCACCCGCCCCCCCGGCAGGCCCGTCGGCCAGCGCAGCAGCAAGGGGATGCGCAAGCCGCCATCCTCCGACCAGCCCTTGCCCTCGCGGTAAGGCAGCGTGCAGGTCACCGAGCCCTCCACGCCGACGCTCAGTCCACCGTTGTCGGAAAGGAAAACCACCAGCGTGTTGTCGGCCTGCCCGCATTCCTCCAAGGCGGCCAGCAGACGGCCGACGTTGGCATCGAGGTTGTGGATCATGGCGGCGTAGCCCGGGTGCGACTGCAACAGGCGACGTTGAACGCGCTGGCCCCGCAGGTGCAGAGCCGGATGCAGTTCGCCGGCCACCAGCGCCGGCACCTGGTCCAACCCCAGCCGTCGGCTCTTTTCCTCGTAGCGTTCGACGAGGTCCGCCGGTGAGACGATGGGCGTATGCACCGCATAGTGCGACAGGTGCAGGAAGAAGGGCCGCCCAGCCGGTTTGTCGCGGATGAGCCGGATCGCCTCGCTGGTCAGGCGGTCGGTCATGTACTCGCCGGGCTCGGAGCGCTCGAGTCCAGGTAGGGTGGAACCGTCCCGACCCACCCAAGGAGCGTAATAGACGCCGGGGACCTGATACAGGCCGCCGTGGTGGTCGCCGCCGATATTGACCTCGAACCCGTGGTCCGTGGGCAGCGAGCCGGTCCCGCCAAGATGCCACTTACCGACGTGCCAGGTGTGGTAACCGCCCTCACGCAGGGCCGTGGCCAGGGTGCGCTCACTCAGCGGCAGGGCATGGTGATAGGCGGGGCCTTGTAGCCGCCCGCAGCCATTGCCGGGGATGTAGTTGGTGATTCCGACCCGCGCCGGGGCTCGACCGGTCATGATGGCCGCTCTTGCCGGCGAGCAGAGCGAACTGGCGGCGTAGGCTTGGGTCAGCTGGATCCCAGCGGCCGCGAAGCGGTCGAGGTTCGGCGTCTCGTAGAAGGTCGACCCGGTACAGCCGAGGTCGCTCACTCCCAGGTCGTCGACCAAGATAATGATAAGGTTGGGTTGGGGCATGGCGCGAACATAGGCAGGCGGGACCGCACTGTCAACCGACGGCGCCGCCGCCGCAGGCTTGCATGTGAGCGGCGACCGGGTATGCTGGACTGACCCGTGAGGCGATGAGACAGATGACCCGTATCTCAGTCTGGATCCCCGGAGGAGTAGAGCGACCATGACCTCTCAGCCTTTATCGTTTGCCGTACTGACGCTGGCGGCAGTGTGTTCAGCGGCGCCCGCGCCTGCCCTGTACGTCTCGCCCAGGGGCAACGATGCCTGGTCCGGCCAACGGGCGTCCCCGAACTGGCGCAAGACCAACGGGCCGTTCGCGACCCTGGAACGAGCCCGGGATGAAATCCGGCGGCGGAAGACCGCGGGTGCCCTGCCACCCGGTGGGATCACCGTCGAGCTGCGTGCTGGCATCTACGAGCTGAGCAAGCCTTTCGAGCTGTCGGCGGAGGACAGCGGCACGGCCGCGGCGCCGGTCGTCTACCGGGCGCGCCGAGGCGAGGAGGTACGCCTGGTGGGCGGCAGAGTTCTCAACGGCTTCGCGCCGGTGACCGACGCCGCCGTGCTGCAACGGCTGGCGCCGGAGGCGCGCGGCAACGTGCTGCAGACCGACCTCAGGGCCCAGGGCATCACCGCGTTCGGCGAGATGAAGAGTGCCAGCACCTGGGGCAGTTCGTCGCCAGGCATGGAGCTGTTCTTTGCCGACGCACCCATGACCGTGGCGCGCTGGCCCAACGACGGCTTTGCTCGCCTCATCAACCACGCCGGTCCCACCCCCGTCGATGTCCGCGGCACCAAGGGCTGTGTCGAGGGCATCTTCACCTACGAGGGCGACCGCCCGGCGCGCTGGGTGGGTGAGCCCGACCTCATGGCCAATGGATTCTGGATGTGGGACTGGGCCGACCAGCGCTACCGGGTCAAGTCCATCGACCTGGCGACCAAGACCATCACGCTCGACGACGAGAAGAACCGTCACGCTTTCGGCTTCCGCAAGGGGCAGTGGTTCTACGTCTACAACGTGCTGGCCGAATTGGACCAGCCGGGGGAATGGTACTTGGACCGCCAGGCCGGGGTCCTCTACTTTTGGCCGCCCGCAGCGCTGGCCAGCGGCAAGGTGATCGTCTCCTCGACCGGCAGCCTGATCGACCTCAAGGACGTGTCGCAGGTCAAACTGCAAGGGCTGACGCTGGAATGCACGCAGGGAACCCCGATCAGCATCCGCGGCGGCGAAGGCTGCCAGGTCGCGGCATGCACCCTTCGCAACACCGGCGGCTGGGGAGTCAGCATTGACGGCGGCAGTCGCCACGAGGTCTTCGGCTGCGACCTGTTCAACCTGGCCGACGGCGGCGTCAGTGTCAGCGGCGGTGACCGTAAGTCCCTCACTCCCAGCCGACACAACGTCGAGAACAACCACATTCATCACATCGGCCGCTGGAACCAGGTGTACAAGGCCGCCGTCAGCCTGCAGGGCGTCGGCAACCGCGCCGCCCACAACCTCATCGACAACGCGCCGCACATGGCCATCGGCTTCGGCGGTAACGACCACATCATCGAGTTCAACGAGATCCATAGCGTCGTCTACCAGTCCAACGATGCCGGCGTGATGTACTGCGGCTACAACTGGACCATGCGCGGCCACGAGATCAGGTACAACTACATCCACCACGTCTATGGCTTCGAGGGACGCGGCTGCGAGGGGGTTTATCTTGACGACCAGTTCTCGGCGGCCAATATCTACGGCAACGTGTTCTATCAGGTGCCCGGGGCGACCTTCATCGGCGGCGGGCGCGATACCCACATCGAGAACAACATCTTCGTCGACTGCAACCCGGCAGTGCATGTGGACGCGCGCGGCCTGGGCTGGCAGAAGGACGGCGTGGCCTCCCTCATCACGCGCCTCAAGGAGGTGCCCTATCAGGAGGAGCCCTGGCGCAGCCGCTATCCGCAGCTCCTGACGCTCCTGGACGATGAGCCGGGAACGCCCAAGGGCAACGTCGTCGCCCGCAACCTCTGCGTCGGTGGCAAGTGGGACCGGGTGGAGGCCAAGGCCAGGCCGGGCGTAACCTTCACCGACAACCTGCTGGACGAGGATCCGTTGTTTGTGGATCGCGCCAAGCTCGATTTCCGGCTCAAGCCTGAATCGCCAGCGTTCAAGCTGGGCTTCAAGGCGATCCCGGTGGAGAAGATCGGTCTGTACGCGAGTGACCTGCGCGCCTCCTGGCCGGTGCATTCGACCGTCCGCCCGGCCCCGGAACGGCCGCAGGCGCAGGCACCGTTGCGTTACGCTCAGCTCCTGAAGGTACCGCGGGCAACGGTCGCACCGACCCTCGACGGCGTCGTTGCCGAAGGCGAGTGGCCCGGGACCCCCACCCCGGTGCAGGACACCCCCGGCCGCGAACCCCTGGCCGGCAAGCCCGCCGCGCTCCGGTTGGCGCATGACGGCAAGACCCTCTACGTCGCGGTAACTGTGCCCATCGCCTCGCCCGCGGTACTGAAGAGGGGAACGACCTGGGGCCAGGATGACGGCGCCGAGGTGTGCTTCCGCGACGCCTCAGGGGCTAAACCAGGCGTCACCTTCGTCCTGCAGGGCTTCGTCGTGGGCGAACTCGCCAGCAGCGGCGATGCCGGCGCCAGCTCGGCGGCGGTAGCGAAGTTGGGCAAGGCCGTACGCTTCGCAGCCACCGTCGGCCAGGACCACTGGACCGGCGAATGGGCCATCCCCCTGGAAGCCGCCGGCATCGTGCCGACCGCCGGGCTGAAACTCGGTTTCAACCTCGGCGTCCGGCGGGCGCAGAGCGACGAGTGGCTCGTCTGGGCGGGCGCGCTGGGGCCGAACTGGCAGCTCGACAACACCGGAGTGCTGCTGCTGGAGTGAGGGCAGAAGCGAGAGGATCGATAGGCTGGGGCGCAGGGCAGTTCCGTAGGGGTTTCTGTTTCGATCGTCTCCGCGTCCGGCGAGCAAAACGGGTCAC
>CAIZKT010000228.1:0-8800 GCA_903933565.1 uncultured Victivallales bacterium
AAACAGAAGCCCCTACGGAACTGACCTGCGCCCTGACCTGCCCTGTGAGCTGGCGGCGGCTGTCGCGGCAGGGTAGAGTACAGCGTTTGGGTGGCGCTGGACGAACCGGCGCGAGCACCCTTGGGGACTGTCGACGATGGGCATGACGATCACGGAAAAAATCCTGGCACACGCGGCCGGCTACGCTTCGGTGCGCGCGGGCGACAATGTCTGGGTGCAGGCCGACCTGCTGATGACGCACGATGTGTGCGGACCGGGCACCATCGGCATCTTCAGGCGTGAGTTCGGCGACCAAGCCAAAGTCTGGGATCGCGAGCGGGTGGTGCTGACGCCGGACCACTATATCTTCACGGCAGACAGCAAGTGCCACCGCAACGTGGAGACCTGTCGCCAGTTCGCCGCCGAACAGAACCTGCCCTACTACTACGACCCCGGCACGCCAAGCTACTCCGGGGTGTGCCACATCACCCTCCCACAGAAAGGCCATTGCCGTCCGGGTGAAGTCGTGTTCGGCACCGATTCCCACACCTGCACCTACGGGGCGTTCGGCGCCTTCTCCACCGGTATTGGCAATACCGATGCCGCCTTTGTGATGGGCACCGGGAAGCTGCTGCTGAAGGTCCCGGCGACCCTGCGCTTTGTGCTGGACGGCGTTCTGCCGAAGGGGGTCATGGGCAAGGATGTGATCCTGCGTTTCATCGGTGACGTCGGCTTCGATGGCGCGACCTACCAGGCCATGGAGTTCTGCGGCACCGCCATCCAGGCCATGCCTATGAGCGAACGGCTGACCATGTGCAACATGGCCATCGAGGCCGGCGCCAAGAACGGCATCATCGCGGCCGATGCGAAGACCCTCGAGTATGTCCAGGCGCGCACCACCAAGCCCTTTCGCTGTTTCGAGAGTGACCCGGACGCCGAGTACCTCAGCCAGCACGTTTACCGCGCGGAGGAGATGGTGCCGTATGTGGCTTTGCCGCACGCCCCGGACCGTCTGGCGGCAGCCGCGGCCTGCGGTCATATCCGCATTGATCGGGCCTACATCGGCAGTTGCACCGGCGGCAAGACCGAAGACTTCGTGGCGGCCGCTACCATCCTGAACGGCCGCCGCGTCTGCGTCGAGACGTTCCTGGTGCCGGCCACCACGGAAGTGGCCGCAGACCTGGACCTTGTCAGCATCGGAGGCAAGTCCCTGCGCCGTATTTTTGCGGAGGCCGGCTGCCTGGAGCCCGCCCCGCCGTCCTGCGCGGCGTGCCTCGGTGGCCCCATCGATACCTTTGGCCGCACGCACGCCACGGAAACCGTGATCAGCACCACCAACCGGAACTTCCCCGGGCGCATGGGCAGCAAGGCATCGTCGGTCATCCTGGCCTCGCCGCTGACCGCCGCCGCCGCTGCTGTGACCGGCCGGGTGACGGATCCGCGCGAGTTTATGTGAAGGAGGCAGGTCACGATGGCAGAACCCATTCGCGGCAACGTCTTCGTGGTCGGTGACAACATCGACACGGACCAGATCATCCCGGCTCAGTACCTGAATCTCGTGCCGACGATCCCGGAAGAGTACATCAAACTCGGGACCTACGCGCTCTCCGGGCTGCCCGACTCCTACCCGCGCCTGGTGCCGGAGGGAGCGACTCAATCCCCTTACAGCATCGTCATCGCCGGGCGTAACTTCGGCTGCGGCTCCAGCCGCGAGCACGCTCCCGTCAGCCTGGGGGCGGCCGGCATCGCCGCTGTGGTCGCGGAGTCCTACGCCCGCATCTTCTTTCGGAACTGCATCGCCACGGGCGAACTCTATCCGATTGACACCGCGGTCCGCCTCTGCGAGATCCTGAAGACCGGCGACAGCGTCGAATTGGACCTGGACGCGGGCGTGCTCAAGTGCCCCGGTGGCAAGACCTATGCCTTGCGCTCGCTGGGTGATGCCAAGGCGGTCATCGAGCAAGGTGGGCTGTTCGACTACGCCCGCAACACGGGCATGATCCAGTAGGTGGTTGGAGGGTGCCAGAATGCGGAGGTCTACGGTGTCTTACCACGCCAAGATGCATGCCGCCCGCGGCCTCTGTGCCGCGCTGCTGATCGGGGTCACCACCGGGTTGTCCTACGCTCAGGACGAGGCGGCTGACGATGCCGCCCCGGCCAAGCGCGGGGCCCAGCCGGTCGCCCCGGCGGCCAAGACCGCACCCGTGACGCCCGCCGCGGCGGTCGCCCCGCCACCGGCCGCTCCGGCTGCTCCAGCGGCTCCGGCCGTCACGCCACCGGCGGCTCCAGCCGCCACGGCAGCGGCCGCACTGGCCGCTCCGGCCGAGGCGGCCCCTGCGGCGCCTGCGGCGCCCCCCGCGCAGCCCGTTCCGAGCAAGGTTCAGGCCGGCACCTACGTGGTTGAGGGCCAAGGGCCGTGGACGGCGGTGGATCGTCTCACCGCCCGGCCTCCCGAGCTGTGGGTCGCCTACATGCATGGCGTAATTGACCTATTCGCCACGCCTGCGTCCTGGGAAGAACTGCTGGCCGAAGGGCAGCCGACCGACACCTGGCTGGACAAGGCCACGCCGCTGAAGGGCAACCCCTACCGCTCCAGTTCGATGCCGTCACTGCGGCTCACGGCCAACCAGGAATTGGTTACCGGTAAGGCCCTGATCTCGGCCGCACGACTCCGCGAACTGGCCGGCAAGACCGTGCGCGTGTTCGTCTGGATGTCAGCCGCCGACTGCGGCCAGGGCCTTTACCTATGGAATGCGGTCCCGCGGTTGGACCTCATCCTGACCAATGCGGCCGGCCACGTGGTCACGGCCGTGCCGGGAGTGATGGCGACCCGGGGGACCTTCCCCTGGCACTGCTACTACCGCGAGGCGCTGATCCCCGAACTCGCTACGCAACTGGAAAGCGATTCGGGTACGGCGCTGCCGGACGGCCTGACGCGCGCTGGCGGCCTCTACCTGCGGGCCGTCAACCCGGCCAGCGGCACCGCCTGGTTCTCGACGCCGTCGTGGGAGGTCGTCGACGCCACCACTACCTACGCCCTGGCTGACCTCCAGGACCCGGCCACGGGCAGCACGGCTCCCAGCGCGCGCTACGATGAACTCCCCGTACACCTCTGCAGCCCGCAGGTCTGCTACCGCAACGCCGCGCCCGCCTACGAGTGGGCTTTTCTGGTCGGGGCCAGCCAGGGTGCCACCGGCGTCCCGAATGTGCTTGCCAAGGAGGGCTTGGAGGCCTATCTCACCGTCGCCCGGCGTGACCCGCACCACCTTATCCAGGGGCTGGCGCGCCTGCCCGAGTGGTATCACACCGGGACGGTCTTCAAGTGCTTGCCGGCGACGGAACCGGATTGGCTCGCCCTCCTGGGAAGCCGCATGGTCGCCGCCCAGGACGCGGACAGTGGCTTCTGGGGCTACGAGAAGGAGCCGCGCAGTCTGGCGGTCACCGCCGCGGTGGTCCAACGCATGTTCGGCGGCGACGCCTTCAAACGCGCGGATCGGCCCCTCAGCCCCCAGCCGTGGCTGGCCTGTGGCGAGCTGCCCTTACCCAACCCCGAGCGTATCGTGAAGACCGTACTGAGCCTGCAGGGCACGGTGGGTGACAAACGGCACATCAAGGGCGGCTGGAACGCCGTGGCAACCAACTACGCTAGCGCCGAACAGATCGCCGCGGAAGCATCGTGTTCCCTGGCCGCTAGCGCCGATGCCGTGTTCCTCCTGCGGCGCGGTGCCGAGGGTCTGCCTCCGGCGCTGCAACTGCGCCGTGACCGCGCCGTGCGCGAAGCCATCGAGCATGCCTGGGCCGCCTGCCTGCTGCCGTCTGGTTTGTGGAAGCAGTCCAGCCGCGATGCGGCACCGACGGTCGGCGGGGTGATGGCGCGGCTGATCGAGGCTTCTCCCCTGCTGGAGTTCCGCACGCTTCCGGCGCTGGAGCTGCCGCGCTTGGCCGAGGAGGTCACTGCCGACCAGGGCCTAGTCAAGATCGAGTGTCCGACTCCCACCCCAGAAGCCGTCGCGGTTCGCCTCTACCTGGCCCCGGCAGAGGTGACGCCGGAGAAGCTCACGGACCAGTATCTCGCCGGAATCATCCAGATCTCCGATGGCGACGTGCGCACCATGGACCCACTGGCCGCGGTGCTGACGATGCGACGGCAGGCGCGGGTGCTGTGGGGAGTCGGCGGCTTCGAAGAATACGGCTACTCCACTTGGAAACTCAGCCAATTGCCCGCGACGCTACCGATCTCGCTCAAAGGCCAGCCGGTGACCATCGCCCTGCCCAAAGACGGCAAGGTGCTGCTGTACGCCTGCAACGTCAACGCCTACGGCGAGACGTCCCGCCCCCTGTCCATCCGCGTCAAGGCAGGGGAGAATGCCGACGCGACAACGCCCACGGCGGAGCCTGCCGCCGGCCCCGATGCCAAGGCCGCTGCTCAGCCCGAAACCGCGCCCGCCGCTGCGGCCACCCCGGCGGCAGGAACCGCAGAACCAAAGGCCCCCGCCGCGGCACCGGCCGCCGCGGCCTGGTAACCGCGTGCGCCACCCGTTCCTGTAGCCCCGGCGCCGCGGCGGCTTAGGAGCTGTGAGGAACCCACTTCGCTTCTTTGGCCTGGGGCGTTTGACTCACGGCGGTGCGTCGACCTCCCAGGCGTCGACCGTGGCTCGGACGCCGCAAGCCCAAAGCACGCCGGGCCGCTCGCCGGGCAGCAGGCGCGCATAGTTGCCGACAGCCAGCACCCGGCGGGCCCCCGAGTCCGCCTCCACCGCCTCAATCCGCCCCGGCAGCGCCAGCGCCAGCCGCCCGCCGCCGGCTGCGGTTGGTACGATGCTCACCGCCCGCAGCCCTTCCCCGAAGAGGAACTGCCACTGCACCTTTCCCGCCTGGTCGTAGATCAGCAGCCAGCCGTCCTCCTTGGCCACCACGGCTACGGGGTGCTCCTGCCCGGGCCAGGCGGCGAGCGCGCAGTCGTTGATTGGCTGGAGGGTGTGTTGCCAGTCGTACTTCATGGCCTTGAGGTCGAAAAGCCCTAACCCGCTTTCCGAACACACCAGCACCTTGGCCCGCTCCGGCGTCGGGGGTTCCCAGTAGTCGAGCCGAATGCCTCTACCTGGCGGAAGCCGAGCGCTGTGGCGCAAGCGCTGGTTGGCGTCAAGCACGCTCAGGCACCCCCAGACCTCGGTCGAAACGATCTCCTCGATCCCGTCGCCATCGCCATCGAAACCGCGCGACAGGGTCATGGTCTGGTAGGCTGCCGGCAGACGCACGTCCCGCAGTACCTCGCCCGCCGAACTCACGAACGTGGCCAGGTTGTAGTTCCCCACCAGGATTTGCGCCGTGCCAGCGGCCGTCTTGAGCAGGCCGATCGAGTAGCCGGTGGGCAGATCGGCGTTCTGACTGGCGCTGGCCAGAAAATCGGTGCGCCAGGCCTCGGTCCCGTCGGGCTTCAGGCAGTAGAGCCGCGCTTCGCGGGTAGTGACCAGAATACGCGCCCCGTCAGCCGCCAGGTCAGGGTAACACTCGACCGCGGTGATGGCGCCGTTGAGCGTCCGCTGCAGCAGCGCCCGGCCATCGTGGCCCAGCACAACCAGCTCGGCCTGGTCCGTCCACAGCAGCAGTTCCGGTCGGCCATCGCCGTCCACATCGCGGCGGATGCAACCGCTGATGCGGGCCGCCGTCGCGCCCACGGGCCGGACCGACACCTCACTGAGCCCCAGTCCGCCCGGCCAGGCCTCCCTGGCGAAGCGCAGGCGGACATAGCGAGCCGTCTCATTGACGTCACGGCAGGTCCAGCGCAGGGTCGGAAAAACGCTGCCCTTGTGCAAGGCCTCGAAGGTGCAATCGCTGGCGGCGGTCAGCGTCTTGGCCCGCACATCCTGGCGAAATCCGTCATTGCTGAACTCCGCCTGCAGGGCCCGCGGCGGCGGGTACGTGGCGGGGTCGGGGATGGTATTGAAGGCGCCGAGGGGGCCCATCCGCACCTCGACCTGCGTCAGCGGCAGACTCTGGTGCAGGTCCAGGCTTAACGTCACGTCCACACCCGCCGGCCAACGCACCGTGGCCCAACGGGTGACCACGCCATCCAACAACGACCCCAGCCGGCCCTCGCCCGGCGGCTCGGCACTCAAGATCGGCGCGGCTACCGCAGTGGGCAGCGGCGTAAAGCCGTCGAAGCTCCAGAGTCGACGAGCGCTCCCGGCCCCTGTCGACGGCGAGGCGGGACGCGCCACCATCGGCGTCGTGGCCCAGAGCCTCTCCAACTCGGCCTCGCACCCGGCGGCGTTCGGGCCCTCGCTGTCCGTCGTCTGCCACGCCCCCAGCCGGATCACGGAGCCGCCGGCCCGTGCCCAGCCCGCCTCGCCGATGTAGGCGACCTCGGCATCCGTCTCAAACGCTCCGACCGTGAGCCTCTGCCCAGGCAGCGCTGCCGCCACCAGGGCCAACTCAGACTCGCCGCGGCAGACGCCGCGAATCAGCGCGGCCTGCGCTCCCAGCGGCCGAATCTCGAGTTCGGCCGGGTGTGCGGAGTCCGCGGCGAAGAGCAGGTTGCGGAAGACTCTGAGGTCGCCTGGCCCGCCGTCGAGGAGCTGTGATTGGCGCAGCAGCGTAGGCACCGCCGCGCCCTCCAGAGCGCTGCCGCCATCAAGGGCCAGCCGTACGGCGTCCGCGCTGCGGATACGGAACCTGGCATCAGCTTCGCGCGCCAGCATGCCATCGGCCTCCAGCCAGGCCCGCTGCGGGGTGCGGAAAGTACAGGTCAGCCCGAAACGGCCCTCCCGCACCTGCCGCAGCAGATCAATGAGCACCACGTAGCCACCCCGCCGCCAGATGACCTGCCGCGACCAATCGCAGGCGCCGTACCCAGGCAGATGACTGGCTGCCAGGCCGACGCGGGCGCCATTGTGGACCGCGCGAAGCTCGCAGACACGGGCCGTCTGACCCTCGTTCAGACCCTCCGAACAGAAGACCCCCGAACGCCAGAGGTTGCCCTGCTTCTCGGAGTTGGCGTGCAACCAGACGTGGCCCAGGTCGCTGAAGCGGATGATGCTGTTGGCATCCAGCGGCGCCAGGTTGTCCGCCCGCGGCGTCTCCGCGCCTTCCAGCACGAAGTACTGCCCGTCTGGCTGGAAATCGTCCCGGAAGCTGAGCTTCTCAAAGCAGCGCTCCAGGGGCGGGACCGACAGCGCGTTGCCTGGACCTGTGCCGCTCGCGAACTCCCGGTGACGGTACGGGCCCAGCGGCAGCACCGCGATGCCGGCGCCCTCGGGTTGACGCGGCGCCGCAGTGCCGATGAACCGCCGTCGGCCGGCCACATCGCGGCCCAGTGCCCAGGTCGAGACAGCCGCGCGGGGCGCGTTGCTCTGCAACCAGCCATAGCCACGCTCCGGGTAGAAGTAGTCTGCCACCCGGAGCAACCAGCCCCACTGGGTGGCCTTATAAAGATCGCCTGGCCGACACTCCTCGTAGGTGCCAGTCCCGGCGTAATAGCCCATCGGATCAGTGACGGCATAGGCCCGCTGCACGGCCAGGGGCAGCGCCTCGCGCAGGTAGCCGTCGAGGCCGAGCATGAGGGCCCAGTCCAAGGTCGGCTCCGGACTGCAATAGCTCGGCCAGCCTTCCAGGTCGTCGTGGAAGGTGGAGACGGCATTGCGCCAGTAGGCCTCCGACTCGCGCCACCAGGCGTCGAGCAAGGCCTGCGCCTCGGGGTTGGGACTGCCGCGCCGCCGCAGGAGCTGCACCGTGAGGGTGAAGGCACTGGTGCCCATGGTCTGATGCCGTCCGCCAATCAGGCTGCCATCGCGTCGCCGCCACCACTGTCCGGCCGCGGCGACGGCCGTTTGCAGCAGCGCCTGATCCAGGCGGAGCTGGTCTGCGGGGGAGACACCCGGCGCATCCTGCAGGTAGTGACACTCGCGCGCCCAGCGCTCGATGCCGTAATCTCCGTAAGGAAAGAACCCGGTCTCGGGATGCGCCGCTCTGAGCAGGCTCTTGACCCCTTCCGCGGCCCACTCGAGTCGGCCACCGAGCGCGTAGCGCATGCCGCCGTCGCCAATCCCGCCCAACGAGGTCATCTGCGCCTCGCTAAACTGCGTCTCAAGAGTGGCAGCGACGCCCGCTGGCGGAGCCTGTTGCAGCAGCTCCGCACAGCGCCTTGCCGCCGCCACCTCTCCGGCGACCGAACTCGCCTCCAGTGCGATGGCCGCGGTTCCCGCGCCAAACGGCCTGGCGATGGTGCGTAGGACATAGCCGTCGCCGCTCGGCCAAGCCGCATCGGCAAAGGCGAGGTAGTGCGCATAGAGCGGCAGCATGGCGCGGTTTGTATGAATGCCGCCTGAGACGATCACGGTGGCGGCCAGGACCTCGGCTAGCCATTGCAGCCCATTGGGCTCCAGCGCTGCCTCGGGGGTGCGGACGTCGCACGCCACGCCGCGTTGCGCCAGCGCGGCGCTCAGCGTCTTCGCCGCCTCAGGCGTGGCCGAAACCAGCACCACCCGCGCCAGTGGTAACGGCGCCCCCCAGTCGCGCGACAGCATCTCCGGCGCCGCTTGAGCGCAGAGACCCGCAAGGCCGAGAGCCGGAAGCATTGCTAGGGGTGACTTCACCGCACCGCCTCCCATCCAACCCACACCAGTGGCGACCTGCCGAGACCCGTACTCTGGACGCAGACCGTAGCGCCCGGGCAAACGACGGTCAAGGGGACGCATCCCCGCCGGGCGCAAGTCAGCTCCGTAGGGGTTTGCTTGTAGGAGACTTGCAGCAACCTCGTATGACCCAAAGCGCTTCCCATTCCGCCCCTCGTCCGCCGCGGCGGACGAAGGGCGTTGGAGGG